>CAMGGA010000203.1 GCA_946055515.1 uncultured Bacteroidales bacterium | reverse complement strand
TTCGTCGATGGCGTAGAGTTGGCCGAAGAGATTGATGGTGATATTCTTTTTCATGGGAAAGTGATGCTTGGAAAAGGAAGTGGATAGATGGATTTGTGAGCAGTGGGTGTAGGGCTCATTCGTCGCTTCGTGGCGGCGGTGGCGGCAGGCCAGGCACGAGGGCCTTGAGGAGCGACACCGTGCGGGCCAGCTCGTTCCACGCGCAATCGAGTCCGTCGAGGAAAGTGCGGCCCTCGGGAGTCAGCGCGTAGTATTTGCGGGGTGGCCCCTGCGTGCTCTCCCGCCATTCGTAGCAGAGCAGGCCGTCCTTCTTCAGTCGCGTGAGAAGCGGGTAGAGCGTGCCTTCCACCACAATCAGTTCGGCCTCCTTGAGCCGCGCAATGATGTCGTTGGCGTAGCTGGCTTCCTTGCTGAGCAGGAGGAGCACGCAGTATTCGAGCATTCCCTTGCGCATTTGCGATTTAGCGTTGTCTACATTCATTTGCTTCGGGTTAATGTACATTGGATGGAGCGGAAGCGTTTGCGGTGCCGGCAGGCTTTCGGCTGCTTTGCGGCACGGCGTGCTTTCGATGCGGCAAAAGTATGCAAAGCTTAGGTACTATGCAAAGCAAGGTACTAAAAATATTTTCAGAATTAAGCATAATTAAGAGTGAACCGGCTTTCCGAGGACCGGGGAATACTGAGGAAAACACACCGCGTGCGGCGCCCGTTTTCCAGCCCTTTGGCGACCTGCTGAAATGTTAAAACGGACAAGGGCGGTTTGGATTTCCGGATTCTTTTCCTTAACTTCGTAGTATAGAAAAGGAGAGGTCCATGAGCGGGCTTCTCCTTCTTTTGCTTTTGCCAAATAGTGGTGCTTTTCTCTCAGAAAGTGGCTTTACAGTCCCAGGGATTGAATTTTCTTCCCCAGGGACTGTAATTTCAATCCCTGGGATTGTCGCGCCGAAGCCTGGGATTGTCGCGCCGAAGCCTGGGATTGTGGTTGCAAGCCCAGGGCGAAATGTAACGGGAGGTTAAAAAGGTTAATGTGCATCGGGGCTTGTGGAGTGGATTTCGGGGCAAGTGGAGCCGGCTCTTGGCCTGCGTGGTGCGGTGCTTGGGGATGTGGAGGGATGTGTGCTATTTGTCACAACTTTACTTCGATGATTTCGTCCAGGCGTGTCGTATAGTTCGGCGAACGGAACGCATGGCTCATCACCTTCTGCACCGATTCCTGCGACGCCACGGTGAGCGCGTCCTTCCCCATTTGCTCGTGGATGCGGTCGATGGCGTGCAGGAGCCGGGCCTGCTTCTCGCGGTCCACCGAGTCGAAAAGATGGCCCTGCACCGTCCCGTGGGCGATGTCGGTGAGCATCACGCCCGCCTTCTTGTAGGCAAACTGCGGCAGAAAGACAGCTTCGAGGGCCTGGCCCGCCGCCTTGGCCAGTTCGCGCACGTCCGAGGTGTGCACGTCGAGGTGGATGGTGGCCGCATTGCTGTACTGCGGAAGCTCGGGGCGGAAGCGGTCGGTGCGGATGAACACCGTGACCTTGCGGGCGGCACTCTTCTCCTCGCGCAGCTTCTGAGCGCACTGCGAGGCGAAGTCCACCACCACGGCGCGCAACTGTTCAAACTCCTGCAGCGGCTTCTTGAAGGAGCGGGAAGAGGTGATGGTCTGCTTGGCCGCGGGCGTTTCCAGCTCGAGACAGGCCGTGCCGTTCAGCTCGCGCCAGGTCTGGAGGGTGGGCAGGGTAAAGTAGCGCCTCACGCGGCTCTCCTTCCACGCGGCAAAGTCGGCCGCCGTGCGCACCTCGGCCTCTGCAAGCCGCGCACCGATGCGTCGGCCGATGCCCCAGACATCGCCGATTTCCGTGAGCGCCAGGGCCTTGCGGCGCTGCTCCTCGGTGGAAATCTGGCAGCAGCCGTGGTAGCCGGGGTACTTCTTCGCAAACTTGCTCGCGATTTTCGCCAGGGTCTTTGTGGGGGCTATGCCCACACTCACGGGGATGCCCGTCCATTTCTCTACGAGTGACGAGAGCGATTCGCCGAAGGCTTTCACGTCGTGGATGCCCGTGAGGTCCATGAAGCATTCGTCGATGCTGTACACCTCAATCCGCGGCACCCGTTGGCGCACAATGGACATGACGCGCCGCGACATATCGCCGTAGAGCGTGAGGTTGCCCGAACAGACATGGAGCAGCCCGCGGTCCACCAGGTGCCGCACCTTGAAATAGGGCGTGCCCATCTGGATGCCCATGGCCTTTGCCTCGTTGCTGCGCGCAATGACGCACCCGTCGTTGTTCGAGAGCACCACCACCGCCACGCCTTTGAGCCGCGGGCGGAACACACGCTCGCAGCTCACGAAGAAGTTGTTGCAGTCGATGATGCCGAAGCGCATTTCGGCGGGGTGGATGGGGGAAAGCATAAAAAAACGGTTCAGCCGAAGCGACTGAACCGTAGGGGGAAACTGTTGGGGTACCCGGACTCGAACCAGGAAAGGCAGGACCAGAATCTGCAGTGTTA
>CAMGGA010000202.1 GCA_946055515.1 uncultured Bacteroidales bacterium | reverse complement strand
TACGATACAAGGCTGTGAATCATCAGATTTGCATTCTGAATCAGGAGATTGTGGATAAGTACCTCGCATACATCTCATCTGAAATACTAAAAAGGGAGGATTAAAAATGAGAGATACCGTACTTTGGCGCAAACAAAGCCGCATAATCATGATGCTGGCGGACACCTTACATATAGATGCCGAGAGGGCTCTTGACCTGTTTTATTCCACGAAAGTCTATCTGCAATTATCCGACCCTAAATATGGGCTACAATTGATGAGTGACGACTACATTCTGGAAGAACTGATTGAAGAATTAAGGGACTCACAATGAAGAAGACAACGAAGATATACAAGGACATACCATCGGGCTTTCCACTCTGCCTCCACAATAACAGTCCGATGTAACCATGAGATATTCCGAAGCTTGAACACGTATATAACAGGAGGCTGTTTACATACAAATTGCCTTGTCTAAGCAGCTCGCACCCTGGCGAAGCAAACAAAAAAATCCGGCTTTTCTTTGCCCGGCACTTACCTTGCATTACCTTTGCTTCGCAAAATAGAAACAAGCATTCTATGAACAATACTCTGAAAAAACTTGCGGGTTGGCCTTGGATGGCAGTCAAAGCTACGGGACGCGCCGTGGTAAGGCTGGGCCGATGGTATAAACACCAGTTCGTGGGACGGCCCTGGTGGTACAAGTGCATCACCGCAGTGTGGTCGTTCTTCGCCTTCATCGCTTTCTATTGCTTTGCCGTCATCTTCAACCTTTTCTGGCTCTTCGGCAAATCACCCTCCATCCACGACATTCTCCACCCCAAGACCTCCGCGGCCTCGGAAATCATCAGCGCGGACGGAAAGGTGCTGGGCAAGTTTTTCAACGAAAACCGTTCGCCCGTGCCCTACGACTCGATCAACCCCGTGTTTTTCCAGGCGCTCATCGCCACGGAGGACGAACGCTTCTACCAACACCACGGCGTGGACTACCAGGGCATCTTCGCCGCAGCCAAGGATGCCACGCAGGGCAAGGCACGCGGCGCCTCGACCATCACGCAACAGCTGGTGAAGAACATGTTCCGCGTGCGCACTCAGTATTCGACGGGACTGCTGGGCAAAATCCCGGGCCTCAGCATCGTGGTGATGAAAAGCAAGGAGATGATTATCGCCACGGAAATCGAAATGCTCTGCTCCAAGGAGGAAATCCTCGAAATGTATGCCAACACCGTGGACTTCGGCGCCAATGCCTTCGGCATCAAGACGGCGGCCAAGACGTATTTCAACACTTCACCGAAAAATCTGAAAACGGAGGAGGCGGCGGTGCTCGTGGGCCTGCTCAAGGCAACCTCTGCCTACAACCCGCGCATCAATCCGAAAAATTCGCTCAAGCGCCGCAACGTGGTGCTCAACAACCTCTTCTCGCACCGCAACCAGCTCCGCGAACGCTTCGGCTCGGCCTGCGTGGACAGCAAGGAGGAACTCGAGGCGCTGCAGGAACTGCCCATCAAACTGAACTTCAACGTGGAGAGTGCCTACGACGGCGAGGCGCTCTACTTCCGCGATGCGGTGAAGGAATATATCGACGAGAAATGTCCGGACCTCGACGTCTACAGCGACGGCCTGAAAATCTACACGACGCTCGACACGCGCATGCAGGCCATCGCGGAAGAGGCCGTGAGGAAACAGATGAAGCAGGTGCAGCAGAACTTCGACCGGCACTGGCGCGGACTGGGCGACCCCTGGCGCGACGAACGCGGACAACTCATCCCGGGCTTCATCGAGGACAAGGTGCGCAAGACGGACACGTACAAGATGCTCCAGGCGCGCTTCCCGAACGACCCCGACTCGGTGAACTTCTATCTCAACAAGCCGCACAAGGTGAAACTTTTCTCGTACGACGGGGAAAAGGAGGAGATGATGTCTACCATCGACTCGCTCCGCTACATGGTGAAGTTCATGCACACGGGCTTCGTGGCCATGGAACCCGAAACGGGCCACGTAAAGGCTTACGTGGGGGACATTGACTTCAAGACGTGGAAATACGACAAGGTGAAGTCGATGCGCCAGCCGGGCTCGACGTTCAAACTCTTTGTCTACGCCACGGCCATGAAGCAGGGACTCACGCCCTCCGACGCACGCCGCGACTCGTACATCCGCATGGAGGTCTACGACGCCAAACGCGACACGACGACCATCTGGCAGCCGCACAACGCCGACGGACGCTTCACCAACGCCAACATCCCGCTCCGCGCTGCCTTCGCCCGAAGCATCAACACGATTGCCGTGACGCTCGGACAGGAGGTGGGCATCGACAACGTGGCGCAGACGGCCCACGACATGGGCATCCGCTCGCCGCTCGACGAAACGCCCTCGCTCCCCCTGGGCTCGAGCGACGTGAACCTCTTCGAACTGGTCAATGCCTACGCGACGGTAGCCAACAACGGTGTACACGTGGAACCGGTACTGGTGACGAAAATCGTGGATGCTGACGGCAAGGTGGTCTACGAAGCGAAACACCAGGAGAAGCG
>CAMGGA010000201.1 GCA_946055515.1 uncultured Bacteroidales bacterium | reverse complement strand
GCGTGAACACGGCGGAGGGCTACGGCACGGCTTGCCTGACCCACGCCTTCCGGGTGCCTGAGGGTATGCGCTGCGGCGTGGTGACGGGAACGGCAGACAACGTGCTGGACATCGATTACCGCTACTTGGCGGGCGACATCGTGCCTGCCGGAACACCCGTTGTGCTTCAGGCTCCGCAGGGTACATATACCTACGACATTGTCGCAGACTGCGAAGCGACAGCTCCCACGGACAACCTGCTCTGCGGCTCTATCAACGACGAGGGCTTCTGCTACGCGGGCGAGGACAACTTCCGCTACTACCTGCTGGCGTACAACGCTTCGGGCGAGAGCCTGGGCTTCTACTACGGGGAGGAAAACGGTGCCACTTTCCTCAATGAACCGACACGTGCCTTCCTGGCCCTGCCGCTGGCCGACGCGACGTATGCCTCGTACCGCCTCACCGAAGGGGACGACACGGGCATCGGACAAGCCGCGAACGCCCCGGGACGCGAACTGCCTGTGTTCCAGCCCGACGGACGCCGCACCCGCCAGCCCTTCAGCGAACTGCCCGCGGGCGTCTATATCCGCGGCGGAGTGAAGGTGGTGAAGTAGCACCACGAAGCACCGCAGGCGGCCCGAAACGGGGCCTGCCCGTAGACTGAAACGACCGAACCGCCCGACAGCCCCCTGCCGACCACCCACAGGCAGGAGCTGCCGGGCGGTTTGGCTTGCAGGGGGAGCGGCGGTTTCCAGCCCGGGCCCCTTCGGCCAGCAGGCGGGCGTTTCAGACTCCGGGCTTTGATTTTTCAATCGCAGGCTTTGAAAAATCAATCGCTGCGACTGGAAATTCAATCGCTGCGACCGGGAAATCTGCGGGCGAGGGGCGGAAAAGAGGGGTGGCGGGGGCTGTAGAGGGGGAAAGGGATGAGGAAAAAGGGAGCGGGAAAAAGGTTTTTTAGCTACTTTTTGTAATTTTGCAAGCAGAGCCGCCATGAAAGGGGACGGCTCGCCCCCGCGCTACAGCCTCAGCGGGCGGAAGCGCGACCTGTGCCCTTTCTCAGCTTGTTTAACCCCATCCACCATGAGCGACGAAAAAATCCTGCCTCAGCCCGAGGAACTGAACGACGCGAAGGGCGAGGCAGTGGCCCACTCCGACTACCAACCTGCCAACGTACGCGACGGCGAAGGTAACCTGCAACTGACGGGTATGTACCAGAACTGGTTTCTCGACTATGCCTCGTACGTCATTCTCGAACGTGCCGTGCCCCACCTGGGCGACGGCCTGAAACCCGTGCAGCGACGCATACTCCACTCGATGAAGCGACTCGACGACGGACGGTACAACAAGGTGGCCAACATCGTGGGACACACCATGCAGTTCCACCCCCACGGCGACGCCTCCATCGGCGACGCGCTGGTGCAGCTGGGACAGAAGAACCTGCTGGTGGACTGCCAGGGCAACTGGGGCAACATCCTCACGGGCGACGGGGCGGCGGCGCCGCGATACATCGAGGCGCGCCTCTCAAAGTTTGCACTCGACGTGCTGTTCAACCCGAAGACCACGGAGTGGAAACTCTCGTACGACGGGCGCAACAAGGAGCCGGTGTCGCTGCCCGTGAAGTTCCCGCTCCTGCTGGCCCAGGGCGCGGAGGGCATCGCGGTGGGACTCTCGGCAAAAATCCTGCCACACAACTTCGGCGAACTCTGCCAAGCGGCCATCCACTACCTGCACGGCGAACCGTTCGCGCTCTACCCCGACTTCCTCACGGGGGGCTCCATCGACGTGCAGCGCTACAACGACGGCATGCGCGGCGGCAACGTGAAGGTGAGGGCGAAAATCGAGAAGCTCGACAACAAGACACTCGCCATACGCGAAATTCCCTTCGGTAAGACGACGTCGTCGCTCATCGACTCGATCCTGAAGGCGAACGAGAAGGGAAAAATAAAAATCCGCAAGGTGGACGACAATACGGCGGCGGAGGTGGAAATCCTGGTCCACCTGACGCCGGGCACCTCGTCGGACAAGGCCATCGACGCGCTCTATGCCTTCACCGACTGCGAGGTGAGCATTTCGCCCAACTGCTGCGTCATCGACGAGAAGAAGCCGAAGTTCCTCACCGTGAGCGACGTGCTGCGCCGCTCGGTGGACTCGACGAAGCAGCTGCTCGAGAAGGAACTCCTGATTCGCCGCGGCGAACTGCTGGAAAGCCTGCACTTTGCCTCGCTCGAACGCATCTTCATCGAGGAACGCATCTACAAGGACCGCGCCTTCGAGCAGGCACGCGACATGGACGCGGCGGTGGCGCACATCGACAAGCGCCTGGAGCCCTTCAAGCCCTCGTTCTACCGCGAGGTGACGCGCGACGACATCCTGCGGCTCATGGAAATCAAGATGGGACGCATCCTGAAGTTCAACAAGGACAAGGCCGACGAACTCATCGCCCGCATGAAGGAGGAGGTGGCCCGCATCGACCGCGACCTGCAGAACATGGTGGAGGTGACGGCCAACTGGTTCCGCCTCATCTACGACAA
>CAMGGA010000200.1 GCA_946055515.1 uncultured Bacteroidales bacterium | reverse complement strand
ACGCAGAACAGTGTGAAGGGTAAACCCCAGAGCCTTCACCGGTTTCCTCTGCGTGCACCCACCGTGAGGTCTGGTCGCCCACCGCGTGTGAAGGGTCGGGAGAGCGACCCTTCACACCGTTTATCAATGAAGCTCAGTCGAAAAGAGGCCTTCTGTGAAGCTGTGAAGCGTTTTTTCGCCCTTAAAATTACGTATATAGAAAGGCAAAAAATAGGCTGAAAACGTCACTTGTTTCCCATTAGTAGCCCCCACCGCCGACAGAAAGAACAAATCGGCTCTCCAGCATTCCAGAGCCAGGAAGTGAAATACCAGAGCCGCCTACAGAAGACCTGAAGCCACGAAGTGAAAATCCGAAGCCTGCAACAGAAAGACAGAAGCCTGCGACAGAAAGACAGAAGCCTGCATCAGAACAACCGAAGCCACCAAGTGAAAGACAAAAGCCAGAGTGTGCAAACCATACTCCTGTACGGGAAACCCATTTGCTCCAAACGAGACAAGCGGGCCACACGGCGAAAAGCAGAGGAAAAGCGGGATAACTGCGCGGCGGCCCGTCACATCACACAAAAAACACGTACTTTTGCAGCCTCAATCCACTCATAAAAGATGAATACACAACCGATCATACCCCTCGAAGACTTCTTCCGCCACTCCGAGCGCACGGGCTTCCAACTCTCGCCCGACGGCAAGCACCTCGCCTATCTCGCCCCCTGGAACGACCGCCTCAACCTTTACGTGCGCAGACTGGACCAAAGCGACGAAGAGGCCATCCGCCTCACCTCCGAAACGGCACGCTCCTTAGCCGGCTACCTCTGGGCCGACAACGAACGGCTCGTGTTTGCCAAGGACACGGGCGGCGACGAGAACTACCAGCTCTTCGGCGTGCGCCTCGACGGCGAAGACCTCCGCGCCTACACGCCCTTCCCCGGTGTGCGCGCCTCCATCATCGACGACCTCGAGGAACAGCCCGACTTCATGCTCGTGGGGCTCAACAAGCGCAACCCCGAAGTGTTCGACCCCTACCGCCTCAACCTCCAGACGGGCGAACTGACCTTGCTGGCCGAAAATCCCGGCAACTACCAGGGCTGGATGACGGACCACGACGGCAAGCTCCGCGCCGCAGTGGCTATCGTGGACGGCGTGAACACGCAGCTGATCTACCGCGACACCGAAGAAGAGCCCTTCCGCGCTGTCCTCACCACGAATTTCAAGGACGTGGTGAGCTTTATGGAGTTTACGCCCGACAACCGCGAAGTCTACGCCGCCACCAATCTCGGGCGGGACAAGACCGTGCTCGTTCGCATGAACCCCGCCACTTGCGAAGAACTCGAACTGCTCTACGAGAATGACCGCTACGACATAGCTTCCATCAGCTACTCGCGCCGCCGCAAGCAGTTGGTAAGCGTCTACTGCACTGGCCACAAGGACCCCGTACGCCACTATTTTTCGGAAGAGGAACGCGCCCTTCGCCAACGCATCGAAGCCCACTTCCCGGGCAAGCGCGTAGGCATCGCCGACACGGACAAGGCGGAAACGCACTATCTCCTCTACGTCGGCAGCGACCGCACGCGCGGCGCCTACTGGTTCTACGACGCCGAGCGCGACGAAGCCACCCTGCTCGCCGACCTCGCCCCCTGGCTCGAAGAGAAGGACATGTGTCCCATGCTGCCCGTCACCTACTCCACCCGCGACGGCCTCACCCTCGAAGCCTACCTCACACTGCCGCAGGGCTTCACGACCGAGACGGCCCGCTCGCTGCCCGTGGTGGTCAATCCCCACGGCGGCCCCTGGGCCCGCGACACCTGGGGCTTCAGTTCCGAGGTGCAGTTCCTGGCCAACCGGGGCTACGCCGTGTTCCAGATGAACTTCCGCGGCTCCACGGGCTACGGCCGCGCCTTCCTCGAAGCGAGCTACAAGCAGTGGGGCCTGCGCATGCAGGACGACATCAGCGACGGCGTGGCCTGGCTCATTGACCAGGGCATTGCCGACCCTCGGCGCATCGCTATCTACGGCGGCAGCTATGGCGGCTACGCCACCCTGGCGGGCCTGGCCTTCACGCCCGGGCTCTACGCCTGCGGCATCGACTACGTGGGCGTGAGCAACCTGTTCACCTTCATGCAGACCATTCCGCCCTACTGGCGCCCGATGCTCGAGATGATGTATGAACAGGTGGGCCACCCCGAACACGACCGCGAACAGCTTGCGGCCACCTCGCCCGCACTCCACGCGGAGCGCATCCGCGTGCCGCTCTTCATCGCGCAGGGAGCCAACGACCCCCGCGTGAACAAGGCCGAAAGCGACCAGATGGTGGAGGCACTCCGCCAGCGCGGCGTCGAGGTGGAATACATGGTGAAAGACAACGAAGGCCACGGCTTCCACAACCAGGAGAACCGTTTCGACTTCTACCGCGCCATGGAACGTTTCCTGGCGAAACACCTTCGCCCCGACGTGGCCGCCGAATAAAATCCGCCCCAATCGAGTAGGAGGTAAACACTAATCATAGGGTGTTTATCTCCTATTTTCG
>CAMGGA010000199.1 GCA_946055515.1 uncultured Bacteroidales bacterium | reverse complement strand
TCATCATCTTGCGCGTCTGGTCGAACTGTTTCACGAGGCGGTTCACCTCCTGGATAGTGGTGCCCGAACCCTTGGCGATGCGGTTCTTGCGGCTTTGGTTGAGGATTTCGGGGTGCTCGCGTTCCTTCGGAGTCATGGAGAGGATGATGGCCTCGATGCCCTTGAAGGCATTGTCGTCGATTTCCACGTCCTTCAGCGCCTTGCCCACGCCGGGAATCATCGAGGCGAGGTCCTTCAGGTTACCCATCTTCTTGATTTGCTGGATTTGGGCGAGGAAGTCGTTGAAGTCGAACTGGTTCTTCTGGATTTTGCGTTGCAGCTTGAGAGCTTCTTTCTCGTCGAACTGCTCCTGGGCACGTTCCACGAGGCTCACGATGTCGCCCATGCCGAGGATGCGGTCGGCCATACGGTCGGGGTGGAACACATCGAGTGCTTCCATCTTTTCGCCCGTACCGACAAACATGATGGGCTTGTCCACCACGGTGCGGATGGAGAGGGCAGCACCGCCGCGGGTGTCACCGTCGAGCTTGGTGAGCACGACGCCTTCGTAGTCGAGGCGTTCGTTGAACTGCTTGGCCGTGTTCACTGCGTCCTGACCCGTCATGGCGTCCACCACGAAGAGCGTGTCGTCCGGTTGGATGGCCTCCTTAATGGCAGCGATTTCCTGCATCAGTTCCTCGTCCACGGCGAGGCGGCCGGCAGTATCGACAATCACCGTGTCGAAGCCCTTGGCCTTGGCTTCCTGCACGCCTTCGCGGGCGATCTTCACGGGGTCCTTCTCCTCGAGGTTCATGTAGATGGGCACCTCAATCTGCTCGGCAAGCACGCGCAGCTGCTCCACGGCAGCGGGGCGGTAAACGTCGCAGGCCACGAGGAGGGGCTTGCGGTTCTTCTTGTTCTTGAGCAGGAAGGCCAGCTTGCCCGAGAGGGTCGTCTTACCTGCACCGTTCAGACCGGCCATGAGGATGACGGAGGGACGGCCGCTCAGTTTCAGTTCGCGGGCCTGACCGCCCATGAGCTGGGCGAGTTCGTCGTGGACAATCTTCACCATGAGCTGTCCGGGCTTTACGCTGGTCAGCACGTTCTGGCCGAGTGCCTTCTGCTTCACGGTGTCGGTGAAGGTCTTGGCCACTTTGTAGTTTACGTCGGCGTCGAGGAGTGCGCGGCGCACGTCCTTGAGGGTTTCGGCCACATTGATCTCGGTGATGCTGCCTTCGCCCTTGAGTATTTTAAAAGACCGTTCGAGTCTTTCGCTTAGATTTTCAAACATGGAATATTTGGGGATTTATAATTGGATTTTGAGCGCCGCCTATCCTGTATAAGGGGTTTGCAGCAGGCGCTCAAGCCCCCCCGAAGGGGTTGCCAGTTCCCGGCACAGGGCGGGGAACTGGTTGCCCCCATGGGGGTGCTCGTTGAACGCATGATGGGGTGTAACCCTGAACGCTTGGAGACGCGCCTGAAGGTCTGCACTAAACGAGTCCCTTGCCGTGGCAGTTCTTGAACTTCTTGCCGCTTCCGCAGGGACAGGGGTCGTTGCGGCCGGGGAGGTTCTCCTTCACGATGGGCTGCTGCTGGCGTTCGCGGGTGTCGCGCTGGGCGGCGGCACGGGCGTCGGGGTCGCCGGCATCGTCGAGCGATTCGTGTTGCGTCTGGAGGTTCTGTTGCGGAGCGGGCTCTTCGGGAGCAGCCTCCTTCACCTCCTGCGGGTCTTGTACGGGGATTTGTCCGCGCATGAGCGTAGAGACGGTATCGCTGTTGATGCGGTTCACCATCTTGTCGAAGAGCTGTACGCTCTCGAGCTTGAAGACGAGGAGCGGATCCTTCTGTTCGTACGAGGCGTTCTGCACCGACTTCTTCAGGTCGTCGAGTTCGCGGAGGTTCTCCTTCCAGGCATCATCGATATTGTGGAGCAAAATGGCCTTCTCGAAGTCGTTCACCACCTCGCGCGACTCCGTTTCGTAAGCCTTCTTGAGGTTCGTGCGGATGTTGTAGATGAGTTTGCCGTCGGTGATGGGCACGAGGATGTTCTCGTAGATTTGTCCCTGGTTCTCGTAGACCTGCTTGATGACGGGCATGGCGACTTCGGCGAGGCGGTCGGTTCTGCGCTTGAAGTGTTCCATGGCAGCTTGGAAAGCCTTTTCGTAGAGGTCATCGCGCTTCATGCCTTCGAATTCCGCTTCCGTGAAGGGGACCTCCATGGCGAAGATTTCGATGAAGCTTTCCTTGCATCCTTCGTAGTCGTTCTTGTCGATGATGTAGATGACGCGGTCCCAGATCATGTTGGCGATGTCCATGCCGACGCGTTCGCCCATGAGGGCGTGGCGGCGCTTCTCGTAGATGACGGTGCGCTGCTTGTTCATCACGTCGTCGTATTCGAGGAGGCGCTTGCGGATACCGAAGTTGTTTTCCTCCACCTTGCGTTGGGCGCGCTCGATGCTGTTGTTGATCATCTTCGACTCAATCATTTCCCCGTCCTTGAAGCCGAGCTTGTCCATGACGCGGGCAATGCGTTCGGAGGCGAAGAGGCGCATGAGGTTGTC
>CAMGGA010000198.1 GCA_946055515.1 uncultured Bacteroidales bacterium | reverse complement strand
CGCTGTAGTTGTAGCTCTTGCTGGGCGAGGTGCTGTACTGGTTGAGGAAGCTCGGCGCCTTGCCCGTAGTGGTGTTGTAGTTGATGTGGGAAATGGTGAAGGAGTTGGACTCGCTCTTGGAGTATCCTGCGCGCAGCTGGAGCGAAACGTTGCGTCCCGAGGTGGAGAGCTTGCGCGTGAGGTTGAGGTTGCCCGAGAGGTTGTGGGAGTGGCTGTCGCCGAGAGTGAGGCGGCGGTTGGTGTTGACCATGAGGGCATAGAGCGCGGGCTGCGAACTGATGGCGTCTGCCAGCAGGATGCTGTCCAGGGGGCTGACCATGCCGGGGACGGAGAAGGGATCGTCGCGGAAGGTGGCCGAACGGTTGGAACCGTTGTTCTTCGACTCGGTGTAGTTGTACGACGGGCGGAAGGTGAGCGTGGTCATGGAGTCGGGGTTCCACTGCAGGCGGAAGCGGGTGTAGAGCGAGGTGGACTTGTTCACGCTGTGGTTCCAGGAGTTGGAGAAGGAGCTGCTTGCGCCCGAGGTGAGAAAGGTTTCGGACGAGGTGGTGGAGAGGGCGTCGGAGTTGCGGTGGTTGAACATGACGCTACCGCCGAGTTCGACACGTCCGCCCTCGTTCTTTTTCTTTCCGTTTTCCCACGAGAAGTCGAGACCGGCATTCTTGGTGGCCACGAGTCCGCCTCCCCCGCCGCCGAAGCCGCGCGGGCCGCCGAAGCCGCGGTCGTTGGTGTTGTTGGCCGCGCCGAAGGCAGTGATGCGGGTGCGGTCGGTGAAGCGCGTCACGAAGAAGCGGCCGCTGTAGCGGTCGTGGTTGCCGTAGGCGAGGTCCACGTTGCTCACCCACGACTCGTTGAGCTGGCGTTTGGTGGCAATGTCGAGCACGGTGGTTTCCTCGCCGTCGTCGATGCCCGTCTGCTCGGTGTAGTCGCTCTTCTTGTCGTAGGCTTTGATTTTGCTCACGAGGTCGGTGGGCAGGTTCTTCATGGCCGTCTGGGTGTCGCCCTTGAAGAAGTCCTTGCCGTTGACGAGAAACTCGGTGACGGTCTTGCCGTTCCACTTGATGGTGCCATCGTCGCCGACTTCCACGCCCGGCAGCTGCTTCACGAGGGCTTCGAGCGTGGAGCCTTCGGGCACGCGGTAGGCGGCGGCGTTGAACATGGTGGTGTCGTCTTTCTGTTCCACGCGGGAGGCGGTCACGGAAACGGTGGCGGCCCCGAGCAGGTTGTCGGTGGTTTCCATGACCACGTCGCCAAGCGCTATGGAGTCGGATTCGGCAAATACTTTCAAGGCCATGTATTTGGGAGTGAAGCCAACCAAGGTGAGGCGCACAAGGTAATGGCCGGGTTCTTTGGCCTGAAGGGTAAACTGGCCCATCTCGTCGGTTGTGGCGGCGAGTATGGCGGTGCTGTCGGTGCGCAGGAGTGCAGCCGAGGCAAACTCTACGGGAGCCTTGGTTTTGGCGTCAATGGCTTTGCCCGTGATGGGTATTCCCTGTGCGGCCGCTTGGGCGGCAAACAGGAAAAGGAAGAGGAGGAGAAGTGATAGGGTACGTCTCATTGTATGTTGTTTGTTTCTATTTTCCTTGGCGGGGCGCTGTGCGCCAGATTTCGGGGGTTTGACACTCGTGGTGCGGAAAGGTTTAAAGGGGATGGAACTTTTTTCTGCCTTTTTCGGCGAAAAGGGTCATTTTCCCGACGAATTGGAGGGCGAAGGTTGCAAATACAGGAAGAAGTCGCTACATTTGCTACGCTAATCTGCTTATATATTTCCTATTATGACTCTTTTGGCGAAATCTATCCGGCGCATCGAAATCCCGAGCCTGTGGAGCGGCCACAAGCACATTGTCTGGAACCTCCGTCCGGACGTGAACGTGCTGAGCGGCCACAACGGGGCGGGCAAGAGCACCATTCTCAACAAGCTCATCCACCACCTGCGCACGCTGCCGCCTACGGGGGAACTCTCGGGGGCAGGGGAAATGGGCGTGAAGGTGGAATACGATCCCGCCGAGGCTACGGGCATCCGCTACGATGTGCTGCGGAGCTTCGACCGCAAGATCATTGCCGCCCATCCCGTGGGGGACTTGTCGGACACACGGGTGGTGACCGAACTGGACTGGCAGCTGTATCTCGTGCAGCGCCGCTACCTGGACTACCAGGTGAATGTGGGCAACCGCATGATTGCGATGCTCACCAGCGGGACGCCCGGGGCACGCGAAAAGGCGACGGAGGCGGCTGCGCTGAAGACGCGCTTCCTGGACCTCGTGGACGAACTTTTCGAGGAAACGGGCAAGCACATCGACCGAGAGAGCAATGAACTGCGCTTTGTGCAGTATGGCGAAAGACTCTCGCCTTACTTGCTCTCGAGCGGGGAAAAGCAGATGTTGCTCATCCTGCTCACGGTGCTCACGGAGGACCGCCAACCGTTTGCGCTCTTCATGGACGAACCGGAGGCGAGCCTGCACTTTGAATGGCAGAAACGGCTCATCACGATGGTCCGCGAACTGAACCCGAACGCGCAGGTGCTGCTCACCACGCACTCGCCCGCCCTCA
>CAMGGA010000197.1 GCA_946055515.1 uncultured Bacteroidales bacterium | reverse complement strand
AATCAGCCGTGTCAGTCAGCAATGAGCGTAAATTCGGCACCAGAGCCGAAGTCTTGACCGCTCCATTCGTTAAGTGTGCGGAGGCGGATGTAGCGAGCCTTCACGGGTTGCTTGAACATCACCTTCTTCAGGTCGGCATTGCGTTCGAATGTGCCTTTGTAGATGGGTTCACCCCAATTTTGGCCATCGGCGCTTACGTAGATTTCGTAGTCCTTCACCCAGCCATTCTGTCCCGACTGGCGAGGCAGGAAGGTGAAGCCCTTCATAGTCTTCTCCTCGGCTGCATCGAAGTCAACCCAGTGGGGGTATTTTGTCACCGTCACGCCGTAAGCGGAGTGCCAGATGGTATTGGGGTCGCCGTCCACGAGGTTGCGTCCCATGCCGCTGCCAGGTTCTTCCGAGGAAACGAAGGCAACTTGAAGAGGTACGCTCGTGATGGCCTCAAACTGGCGGGCGAACTTGAGCGAGGGATTGTCCTTGTACCACACTTCGAGCTTGCCGCCGGCGCGGAGGTTGATGGGTTCGGAGTAGACAGAGGGCTTCTTCGCACCGTTTACGGCATAAAGGATTTCGCGTCCCTTGTCGGGCGAGGAAAGGGTCACTTTGCCCGTAGCGCTGCGTGCGATGTCGATAGGCTTCTCGCCGCTGGCACTCACCTTGGCACGTTCTGCGATGACAGAGGGCAGGGCGCGGCCGATGTTGAGCGGACGGATAATGAAGCCGAAGTTGTAGCTTTCGCTGAGGGCACGGTCGGCACGCACGGGGCCGCCTTGGCCACAGCTGGCACCGCCCAGGCCCGTCACCTTCGCGTCGAGGTGGAGCACGGTGGCGTTAGGCTTCGGGAGGTCGTGGGGATGGGCTGCCTGGGCGAGCTGCACCTGGGTCCAGGGGAGGGCAGAGGCACTCATCTCGCCGTCGGCGATGAAGAGGAGGCCACGTCCTGCGGGGTTCGTCAGGGCGCACCAGCGCACTTCTTCGCGGTTGCCCATCGACTGGGGTTTCGGGAGCATGATGTCCTGTTCGCCCACGGTGCCGCGGTGGTGTTCGATAAACTGACCCGTCTTGCGGTCCGCATAGTTGTTCACGGGGCCGCGTCCGTAGTAGTCAAACGTGTTGTATTGCACGGGGAGTTCCATGGCGTAGCCCAGGCGCGGCAGCACCACGGAGGAGCGGTTGGCCGAGATGGCGCTGTGGAGTTCCACGGAGCCGTCGGGGTAGACCGTGTAGACCTCGGTGGTGGTAAACTTGAAGTCGTCCGGACCGAGCTTCTTCTTGTCCACGTCGAAGCGGTAAGCGCTCTGCGGGTCGCGGTTGCCGTTGCCATAGACTTGGCGGCAGCCCTCCTTGCCCTGGCTTTCCACGGTGAACACGAGCTGTACGGCACCGTTCTTAAGCTGCTTCACGTCGCGGCTGAGCGCCTTGTGTCCGAGATCGTAGAGGCCATATCTGAACCAGTCGCCCACGTAGCCGGCGCCGTCGTCGTTGTCGGTCGGAGCGCGGAAGGCATCGAGCTTCGGGCCCTGGCCCTTCTTGATCATGCTTTCGCCGCCATAGACGAGCTGGTCAATGGCACCCGTTTCGCAGTCGAATACCACCTTGAAGCCGTCACCCTCGACGGTCACCTCCTTGTCCGTCTGCGTACACTTCGGGGCAGCCTTGCCGGCAGCAGCATCGGCCAGGGTGGGAGCCTGTGCTCCGGCGGCCTTCACGGGCAGCTGCTCTTCCATCTGGATGTAGCCCTCCGGGGCCCAGGGCATGTTCTTCTTCTGGAAGAACTGCACCTTCACGAAGTATTCGCCGTCGGCGTCGAGCGTAGCGTAGTCGTAGGGCAGCGTCACTTCCATGCGCTGGCGGGCCTTCAGTTCGGAGGGATTGCCCGGAACGGCCTGGATGTCGCCCACGCGGTGGCCGTCTTTCCAGAGCGACCAGCCGACGGTGTAGTCGCTGAGCGGTTCGAAGTAGTTCTTGTTGAAGATTTCAATCTTGCCCTGCTTCATGTCCACGGCCTTCACGCCCACGTTCTGGTAAACCTTCTTCACCTCGAAGTATTGGGCCTTCGGGGAAAGGTCGGGGCGCATGATGCCGTTCATGCAGAACATACCGTCGTTGGGCTTGTTCGTGGGGCCGAAGTCGCCTCCGTAGCCCCAGTAGGGCTTGCCTTTGGCGTTGATGCCCACGAGAGCCTGGTCCACCCAGTCCCAGATGGCGCCGCCCACGAAGAAGTTGGTGCTCTCGATGGCGTTCCAGTAGTCCACGAGGCCACCCACGGCGTTACCCATCGAGTGGGCGTATTCCGAGATGTGGAAGGGGTAGACCATGTTGTACTGTCCCTTCACGGCCTCCTGTACCCAGGCGATGGAGGGGTACTGGTTCGAGCCCATGTCCACGATGTCGTTGTTGCGCTCATACTGCACGGGGCGCGAGGTGTCGTACTGCTTGATGGCCTTGTAAGCCTCCACGAAGTTGTTGCCCGGTCCAGCCTCGTTGCCCAAGCTCCAGATAACCACCGAGGGGTTGTTCACCGTAGCGTGCACCATTTCCATGTTGCGGGCGATGTGCGCATTCTTGAACTCAGGAACGTGCGAGAG
>CAMGGA010000196.1 GCA_946055515.1 uncultured Bacteroidales bacterium | reverse complement strand
CCCTGGGCTGGAAGCTCGTTGCCCCTTCGGGGCGCGCGTTGAACGCATGAGACAAAAACTAAATCCACGCCCGCCAATCACGCCGCGTTTTCCCTATATCCATCCCCCCTTCGGTGCCAAAAAAATAGGAAATGAGGCTTTCTTAGGTGCCAAAAAAATCAATTTTCACCCATTCTTAGGTGCCAAAAAAATAGGAAGAATATATCTTTGCGCCTGATAACCAATAACATTTGGAAATGGAAACCTATTTCAAACGAAGCATAGACTGGGAATTGGAGCGCTGGGCGGCGTCGGAAGAGCGGAAACCACTCCTGCTCCGAGGCGCCAGACAAGTCGGTAAAACCTCTGCCGTGCGCCACCTTGGATTGCGCTTCAAATACTTTGCAGCCGTGGATTTCAACGAAAGGCAAGACATTTTCTACCTATTCAACGGCAGCTATTCTCCACAAGAAATCTGCCAAATGCTCTCCGTGCTCCTGCGCATCCCCATCGTGGCCGGAGACACCCTTCTGTTTTTCGATGAAATCCAAGCCTGCCCGGCCGCCATCAACCGACTGCGATATTTCTACGAAAAATATCCCGAACAACACCTGATTGCAGCGGGCTCGCTCCTGGAATTTGCACTTGAAACGCTTCCCTCCTACGGTGTGGGCCGAATCAGAAGCATCTTCATGTACCCCTTCTCCTTTCGGGAATTCCTGTGGGCAAACGGCCACACGGCTCTGTCGCAGCTGATTGCCAATGCCTCGCCCCAGACTCCTCTGCCCCAACCTGTCCACGAAGAAGCGCTTCGACAACTGCGCACTTTCCTTGTGATTGGCGGCATGCCTGCCGTAGTGGCAAGATACTGCAAGGACGGCAACCTGCTGGAATGCCAACACATCCTCCACGAACTGGTACAGTCGTTCCGCGATGATTTTGCAAAATACCGGAGCAAGGTGCCCTCCTCACGCATCGAAGCCACCTTCCGCTCCATTGCCGAACAGGGACTGGGAAAATTTGTCTACAAACGGGTTGATACCGAAGCCCCGACCGAACAAATCAAGACGGCCCTCGAGACCCTTATCCTGGCCGGACTGGTCTACCCCGTGACCCACACTGCCGCCAACGGCATTCCCTTGGGGGCAGAAGTGAACGAAAAATACCGCCGGATGATTCTTCTCGACACGGGACTCCTGCAGTGTATTCTCAATCTGGAAATTGCATCGATTCTCTCGGCTGACAACGTCCAGACGGTCAATCGCGGGGCTATAGCGGAAACTTTCGTCGGAACGGAACTGGTCAAGGCGGGTTCGGCCTACACTCCCCAACCGCTCTTCTGCTGGCACAGGGAAAAGGCCGGTAGCAACGCAGAGGTAGACTACGTGGTGCAGCTGGGCAGCGAGATTTTCCCCATTGAGGTGAAATCGGGCTCAAAAGGTTCCATGCAGAGCCTCCGCATTTTCCTGCAGGCGAAAAACCTCACACGGGGCATACGCACCTCGATGGAAAATTTCGCGGCCTACGATGACATTCTCCTCTATCCGCTCTATGGCATCGCAAACATCCGCGAAAAGAAAGAAACAAACCCTTAACCAGCAAACAAGATGACAAAGAATAAATACTACGTGGTATGGCGGGGTCGCACGCCGGGCATCTACCGCGAATGGGACGACTGCGCGGCACAGGTGAAGGGCTTCGCGGGGGCAGTCTACAAGGGCTATGCTTCCGTGACCGAAGCAGCACTGGCCTTCGAGCAGGAGCCGCCGGCAGGCATAGTCCCGCACCGGAAGGACTCCACCGAAACGCGTGATGGCGACGAAAATGCGCCCGCTGCCGCCACCCCCTCTCCCGCAACCCTGGCCGCTGCCCCACTGCCCGAAAGCCTCGACGGCCTGCCGGCCGAACTGCTGGGGCTCTCCCCCTCGGCAGAAGGCAGCACAGACGCCTACAACCCGCCCGTTTTCCCCGACGAGGTGCGGCTCGACGCGCTCGCCGTAGATGCGGCCTGCTCGGGCAACCCGGGGCCGATGGAATACCGCGGGGTCTGCCTCGCCACGGGTCGGCAGGTGTTTCACCTCGGCCCGCTCTACGGAACGAACAACGTGGGCGAGTACCTGGCCATCGTGCATGCCCTGGCGCTGCTGAAGAAACACGGACGCCGCATGGTCATCTATTCCGACAGCCGCAACGCGCTCCTCTGGGTGAAAGCACGCCGCTGCCGCACCAAACTCGAACGCACGCCGCAGACGGAACCGCTCTTCCAGCTCATTGAGCGCGCAGACCATTGGCTCCAGACCCACGACTTCTCGGACATTCCGCTCCTCAAGTGGGAAACGAAGCGCTGGGGCGAAGTACCCGCCGACTTCGGGCGGAAATGAACAGGGGCGGCGGGCCCGACAAGGGGCGGAATAGAAAAACCAAAGCCTGCGATTGGTTTGTCAAAGCCAGGAGTTGATTTTTCAAAGTGCCGAGCCGGCGAGAGGAAACGATGCGCTGAAGGTCAGGCACGGCACACACCAGCTACGAATGAATGGGCTGTGCTGCAAAGACTCCAGCGTTCAACGTGAGGGCTGAAAGCCCGACCTTTAGCCCATAGCCCAGGCTGCAAG
>CAMGGA010000195.1 GCA_946055515.1 uncultured Bacteroidales bacterium | reverse complement strand
ACCGTCGTGCCGATGCTCGAGAGCGCATCGCTGCGGTGGTGCCACGCGTTGGCCACCACGGCGGGCGACGCCAACAGCCGTCCTTTCCTTACCGTCCACTGGAAAAGCCCTTCTTTCAACAACAGCGACAGCACGGCCGCCCCAAGCGCAATCCAACCCGGCTGCTGGAGGGTTTCTCCCTGGAGATAATTCACGATCTCGCTACCGCCGTTCCACAGCACACCGAGCCCCACCGCGCCGAGCAGGAGTCCGATGGCCGCTGTGGCAAGCGTTTCGTACTTTCCGTGGCCGTATTCGTGGTGCAGGTCGCAGGGACGCCCCGAAAGCCGCACCAACCAGATGACCACGACGTCCGTCACAAAGTCCGAGAGCGAGTGGACCGCATCGGCCACCATGGCCGCACTGCCGCCCAAGATGCCTGCCACGAACTTGCAGACCAGGAGAAAGAAATTGACCGCACTGCCCCAGAGGGTGATGCGGTAGATTTCGCGTTCGCGTTTTTGCATTTCTTGTGCCATAGTAGGAATATGGGGGCGGCAGGACGCGCCATGCTGCTGCACGCCCTGCCGCCTCAGGAGCTGAAACGGATTGGAAAATGTGGTTTATAGAATTTCTATGCGGAAGAAGCCGTGCCACTTCTCGCCGCCGTGGGCACACTGGATGAAGGGGCGTGCCTCGACGGGGCCGTCGTAGCCGATGGGATCGCAGAGTCCGTACCACGGTTCGGCGCAGACGAAGGGCGAATGCTGCCCCTGCGGACTCCAGAAGAGCCACACGGGGGCATCGCTCACCACGCGAGCCACGGGACGCTTCGTGCGGTCGAGCAGCGTGGCGGCGGAGATTTGCGAACCGTCGAAGATGAGTGCTTCGTGGGCAAAGGTTTCCACGCCGAGGGCAACCAAACCGTCGTCCGTGAGGGGCACGGGGTGGCGCTGCGGCTCCTGGCAACCCTGTTCGCCGGCGCGCACGATGCTTTCGGGCTTGCCTTCAAGCTGGAGGAAGCCGTCGAGCGGTTCCTCGTCGCGCCAGTCGGGCAGGTTCAGCGCCGGGTGACCGCCGAGCTGGAAGAAGAGGTCTTCGCCGCCGAGGTTTTCCACCTCAAAGTCCACCTGCAACGCACGTCCTTCGAGGCGGTACGTGGCGAGCAGCCGGAAAGCATAGGGGAAGGCCGCGTAGTCGCCCACGGTGGAGATATATTCAAAGGTCAGCGCGTGGTCGGTCTGACAGGCGAGGCGCCAATTCTTGCGTCGTACGAAGCCATGTTTCGGAATCTGGAGTTCGCCCTTCGGTGTGCGGCACCGGCCGTTCCAGAGTCCGCCCGTGATGGGGAAGAGGATGGGCGAGTGGCCGTTCCACCAGCGCGCGTCGCCCTGCCAGAGGTATTCGTGTCCCGTTTTTGCGTCGCGCAAGCTTTGGAGTTCAGCCCCGACGTGGCTCACGCGGACAGAGAGTTCTTGGTTTGAGAGTGTACACATACAATTCCTGTTTTGGAGGCCGCAGCCCGTTGTCTTGAGGTGGCAGCCCGTTGGGAAGCAAAGGTAGTATATGGGAGAAAGAATACAAAAAGAAAACTCCGATTTTTCGTCACGGCACTGCTCCCTGCATGTGCGCCGCCCATGTTTCGGATGGCTAGACCAACAAAAAACAGCTTGTCGAATAAAATCAACAAGCTGCTTGAATATGCTTTGAGTCGGGATGACTGGATTCGAACCAGCGACCACACGCCCCCCAGACGCGTACTCTAACCGGACTGAGCTACATCCCGAATGCGGGTGCAAAAGTACGAATTTTTCTTTACCCTACAAATTTTCAACGGCTTTTTTCACCAAAAATTCAAAAAAGCGCCCCGAATGGGCGTTTTGCACCGCGCGACGGGCCGCCGCAGGCGTTGGATTTTCAATCCCAGCCATTGTTTTTTCAAACCCAGCCATTGTTTTTTCAAACCCGGCCATTGTGTTTTCAAACCCGGCCATTGTGTTTTCAAACCCGGCCATTGAATTTTCAGACGCAGGCGTTGAATTTTCAGACGCAGGCATTGAAAAACCAATCCCGCCGATTGGATTCAAATTGCGGAGGCCCAAAGGGATGACCTTCAATGCTCCGTCCCCCATCGGCCATGCTGAGCGTTCAACGAGGAGGGCTGAAAGCCCGACCTTTAGCCCATAGCCCAGGCTGCAAGGCCTGGGTTGGCCGGTGCTCCGTCCGATGAGCCCTGCAAGGGCGGCACCCTTATTCGTCCGCATAGGGCTGTCGCCCCTTCAGGGCTCATTTTATTAGCCATGCGCAACCCAGGGCTTGCACCCTGGGCTATGAGCTAAAGGTCAGCCCTTCGGGCCTCTGCGTGGTGCGCTTGATATTGAGCCGAAAGGTTTGGCACTCGCAGGCATCGAATTGTTTTTCCAAATACACACAGACGCGAAGAAGGGGAGGCTGGGCTATGAGCTGAAGGTCAGCCCTTCGGGCCTCTGCGACCGCCTCCTCCTGCCCCCATTGCCTGTGAAAAGCGTTCAACGCCAAGGGCTGAAAGCCCGACCTTTAGCTCATAGCCCAGGCTGCAAGGCCTGGGTTGCCCCGAAGCCAATCCAATGAGCCCTGT
>CAMGGA010000194.1 GCA_946055515.1 uncultured Bacteroidales bacterium | reverse complement strand
TCGGAACTGAAGGGGAAGAAGCTGCCGGCCAGGAAGGCGGCAACGAACATGCCCGGACCGCCGTAGTGTATCAACAATTCGATGAATGCGTCCATGCAGAAAGTGGGAAGTTGTACGATGAATGCGGGAAAAACTGCACTAAAGGTGGATATAGTTGTAGACGCCCCAGCCGACGATGAGCAGGAGGGAGAGGTTGAACCAGAAGTCGAAGAGCCGGCCACGGGCAAGGGCGTAATAGTGGGCGATGAGGATGGAGGAGTTGAGCATGAGCAGGGCCAGCCAGAGGTCCATATAGCGCGGAAGGGCCGCTGCACCCGCGGCGAGCACGCACTCCTGCGTGACGATGACGTAGAAGAGCATGCGCGTGCGTATCTTGTCGTTGTAGGCCGTGCGGAGGAAGTGGACCAGGCTGATGAAGGCGAAGAATCCGACCACGCCGAGGGCTACCCACTGCGACAGGGTGACGACCTCGTAGGCGGGGCGCTCCACGCGGAACCAGGGGAGGAGGTAGTCGAAGGCCGAGAGGAACTGCCCGTGGTAGACGGCGTAGACGATGTAGAACCAGTAGGGAACGGCCATGCCGAGCAGTCCGGCCACAAACGTGCGCCAAGTGAAAGTGCGCAGTTGGAAAATCATGCTGAAGAAATAGAGCAGGGCCATCACCGCCATCGGGGGGAACCAGAGGCTGCCCAGACCGAGGAAGAGGAAGGCGTGGAACACGTAGCCTTCGGCGCGGACGCGCTGGTAGGTCTGGAAGAGCATGGCGTAGCTGAGGGCGAAGGCGAGCATGAGTGCCGCGGCCTGCCTATGGGTATGGAGGAAGGGGGCGGCGGCCATGAAGAGGAGGTAGGTGGAACTCACCAGGCGCGAACGGATGCGCAGGAGCGCGTGGCGGTTGTTCAGTTCCACGACCACGTAGGTGGTCAGTGCGGTCAACGCCAGGGCAAGCCAGCGCCACTGGTCAGCAGCCCCGGTGAGGAGCCACAGCAAACAGGCCACGACGGCCATGACGGGCAACGTGAAGGAGCTGCCCACGACTTTGCTTCGGAAAGAATGGGAATACACGATGAACGACTGGCTATGGGTGGGGGGAATGGGAGGGAGCGTCCTCTGGACCTATCAAGTGTGGCGAGGGAGGCGGTCCCGGTGATGGAGCGCCTCCCTGCCGCAGATTTCTGCTGTTGTTTACAAATCCTGTCCGATGTCGGAGCGGAAGTATTTCTTTTCAAACTGGATCTGCTGTGCGCCCTTCATGGACTTGGCCAGGGCTTCGGCCTTGTCCTTTCCGTAGGAGCTCACGGCAATCACGCGGCCACCGGCCGTGACGAGCTGGCCGTCCTTGCGGGCTGTGCCTGCGTGGAACACAACGCTGCCCTCGACTTCGGCGCCCTCGATGGGGTAGCCCTTTTCGTAGGCGCCGGGATAGCCGCCCGAAACACACATCACGCAGACGGCTGCGCGCTCGTCGAACACTACCTTGCGCTGGTCGAGGTCGCCGGCGGCCACACCCTCAAAGAGGTCCACAAGGTCGCTCTTGAGGCGCAGCATGACCGTTTCCGTTTCGGGGTCGCCCATGCGGCAGTTGTACTCAATGACCTTGGGCTGTCCTGCGCAGTTGATGAGTCCGAAGAAGATGAAACCCTTGTAGTCGATACCCTCGGCGGCAAGGCCCTCGACGGTGGGGCGGATGATTTCGTCCTCCACCTTTTTCATCCAGGCCGCGTCGGCAAAAGGCACGGGGGAGACGGAGCCCATGCCGCCCGTGTTCAGACCCGTGTCGCCCTCGCCGATGCGCTTGTAGTCCTTGGCTTCGGGGAGAATCTGGTAGTGCTTTCCGTCGGTGAGCACGAACACGGAGCACTCGATGCCCGAGAGAAATTCTTCAATCACCACGCGGCTCGAGGCATTGCCGAACATGCCGCCGAGCATTTCGCGGAGTTCCTTCTGGGCCTCCTCGAGGGTGGGCAGGATGAGCACACCCTTGCCCGCACAGAGGCCATCGGCCTTGAGCACGTAGGGCGGCTGGAGCGTTTCGAGGAAACGGCAGCCCTCCTCGACGCGGGTGCCGTCGAAGGTTTCGTAGGCTGCGGTGGGGATGTTGTGGCGCTTCATGAAACCCTTGGCGAAGTCCTTGGAGCCCTCGAGCACGGCGCCCGCCTTGGAGGGACCGATGACGGGGATGTCCTTCAGCAGGTCGTGGTGGCGGAAGTAGTCGTAGATGCCTTTCACCAGCGGGTCTTCGGGGCCGACCACGACCATATCCACTTCGTAGTCCAGAACGAACTGGGCAATGCCGTCGAAGTCATCGGCCTTGAGGTCCACATTTTCGCCCACTTCGGCCGTACCGGCGTTGCCCGGGGCAATAAAGAGCTTATCCACACGCGGACTTTGCGCGATTTTCCACGCCAATGCGTGCTCGCGGCCACCGCTTCCCAAAAGTAAGAGTTTCATAAGTTGCTTTATAATATTATAAATAGGTGTGCAAAGGTAAGGCAACTTAGGAAGAGAGAAAAGAAAAACGAAGATTTTCTGCGCGGGGCGGGACGGACGGGACACTCCGCGCAGGCAGGGCGCACAACTCCAGGCTTCGGTTTTTCAAAGCCGCCGATTG
>CAMGGA010000193.1 GCA_946055515.1 uncultured Bacteroidales bacterium | reverse complement strand
ACTGCGAAGAGCCCGGTTCCATGCCGATGCGCTGCTGCATGAAGAGGCTGGCTCCCATGATGGCACAGTTTACGGCTATCAGCGGCAGGAAGATACCCAGCGCCGCATAGAGCGAGGGGGAGAAGCGCTCCACAATCATTTCCACCAGCTGCACGATGCCGGCAATAACGGCAATGAAGAGGATGAAGGAAAGGAAGCTCAAATCGACGCCCTCGACCAGACAGTCGGGACCCAGCACGCGGGTCTGGAGCAGGTAGTCGACAGGCACGGTAATCAGAAGCACGAAGGTGACGGCCACGCCCAGACCTAAGGCTGTCTTCACGTTCTTCGACACGGCAAGGTAAGAACACATGCCGAGGAAGAAGGCGAATATCATATTGTCCACAAAGATGGAGCGGACGAACAGACTGAAAAGATGTTCCATAAATAAAAGTGGTTTGGTGGGTGGGCAGGGGCATTCGGGGAAGGCCCTCTACCCGACCTTTTCATGTTACTTTTGTGCCTTAGTCAGCGCACGGCTCACCCAGATGAGACAGCCGCAGAGGATGAGTGCCATGGCAGGCATCGTCATCATACCGTTGTTCACATAGAAGCCTCCGTTTTCGGCATAAATACTTTCGGGAATGACTCGCAGGCCGAGGAGGGTGCCGCTGCCGAGGAGCTCACGGAAGAAACCTACGGCCACGAGTACCCAGGCGTAGCCCAAGCCGCTGCCGACACCGTCGAGGAACGACTCCCAGGGGCCGTTCATCATGGCGAATGCCTCGAGGCGGCCCATCAGGATACAGTTCGTGATAATCAGGCCCACATAGACCGAAAGCTGCACGCTCACGTCGTAGGCGTAGGCCTTGAGTATCTGCGAAACGAGGGTTACCAGGGTTGCCACTACCACGAGCTGCACGATGATGCGGATGCGGTTGGGCACCGTCTTGCGGAGCAATGAAATAATCACGTTGGCAAAAGCCGTAATCACCGTCACCGACAGACCCATCACGAGCGCGGGCTCAAGCTGGGAGGTGACTGCCAAAGCCGAACAAATACCCAACACCTGCACCGTCACGGGGTTGTTCAGGTGGAGCGGGCCTGTCAGGGCTTCTCTATTTTCTTTGGAAAACAAACTCATTGTTCTAAACTGTAAAATAAGTAGCTTTTCTGCGCTTCCCTGCCTCAGGTCAAAATCCCTCGTGCACGGGAAAGCGGAAGATGCCCTTTGGTTAATTAATCGACTTGAAATAGCCCATATACTGCTGCAAGCCTTCGGTCACCATGTTGGCCACGCCCACGGAAGTCAGCGTTGCACCCGTGATGCCGTCCACCTGGTAGTTCTCCTTGCCCGGTTCCACCTTGCCGTTCTTGACCACGGTCAGCGCCACCCGGCTGCTGTCGCCGTCGGCGAAGATGTGCTTGCCGCAGAACTGCTTCTGGAACTTCTCTTCTGCAATGAGGGCACCGAGGCCGGCAGTTTCACTTTCGTGGGAAATGTAGGCACCGTAGATGGTCTGCAAGTCGGCGTTCACTGCCATGTATCCCCAGAGGCCGCCCCAGAGGCCGCGCCCCGTCATGGGCACCACATATTTCGTTTCGCCGTCCACTTCGCAAACATAAACGGGGAGGCAGTCGGCCGAGATGTCCTTGTTGGCCACTGCGAAGCCATCGTTCTCCTTGTCCTTGCCTTCTTTCAGCACAGCGCCGTCGGCCTTCACCACCATGTCGGCAGTGACCACGGCATTATACTTTGCCTCAATAGAGTCGGCATTCTCCAATCCGCGGATGTTGAGTGCGGCCAGTATCTGCTTCTTCTTGTCCAATGCCACGTTTTGTTCCTGCGTAGGTTTCAGCGCCGACGAAACGAAGGCGAGCAGGAAGGCCACGATAACCACCATGACTGAAGCATAGAGTACAGTGTACGTATTGTTATTTGTATTCATCGTTTTTCTTATTATCGGTTTCTTCGGTTGGGCGCAGCCTGCGGCGCTCCGTCCTCGGCGGAAAGAAGTGCCGTCTGCCTACCCAACGCGACCCCAGTTTCTGTTATTTGGCTGCTCGCTTCAGACGTTTGTTGATATTGCGCTGCACGAAGCAGTAGTCAATCAGCGGCGCAAACATGTTCATGAACAGGATGGCCAGCATCATGCCTTCGGGATAGCCGGGGTTGAGCACGCGGATCAGGATGGCCAAAGCACCGATGAGGAAGCCGTAGACAAACTTGCCGTTCTCCGTGCGGGCACTCGTAACGGGGTCAGTGGCCATGAACACGGCTCCGAAGCAGAAGCCGCCCGTGGCGAGGTGTTCGTACCAGGGCATCTGGGCCACGGCGTTGCCCTCGATGTTACCCATATTAAAGAGTACGGCCACCAGAATGCCGCCCACAAACACGCTGAGCATGGTGCGCCAGGAAGCGATTTGGGTCACCAAGAGAATGAGGGCACCCAGGGCGATGGCAACTACCGAAGTTTCACCGATGGAACCGGGGATAAAGCCCCACACCATGTCGCTCAGCGAGGCCGAGGGAGTGAGGTTGGCGGCAGCTTCGCCGAGGGGAGTGGCCATGGTCGTGGCATCGGGGAGTGCGTAGCCGAGGCCAAGCACCTGCTCGCCGGCCACCCACACCTTGTCGCCGCTCATGCTGGT
>CAMGGA010000192.1 GCA_946055515.1 uncultured Bacteroidales bacterium | reverse complement strand
CTTACAGCTCAAAAATCGAAGCGCGCGCACAGAAATCCGGGAAACTTGACCTATCGCTCGACGACCTCTTCCAACCCACCCGCTGAGCTATAACCCCGAAAAAAATCGACTTACAGCTCAAAAATCGAAGCGCGTCCCGCCCCCGTCCCGCCCGGCGGCTCGCCCCATTCCCTCCCGGCGCAGCGTGAAAATCCGCTCCTTTCCTTTGCCCTTCGCCACAAATCCCCTATCTTCGCACCCGAATTGCGCTTGTGGCGAAATTGGTAGACGCGCCAGACTTAGGATCTGGTGGCCCCGGCCGTGTAGGTTCGAGTCCTATCAGGCGCACTCACGCCCCACCCTGCGGCGGCGTTCAACGCAAAGGGCTGAAAGCCCGACCTTTAGCCCATAGCCCCCAGGCGTTCAACGCCGAGGGCTGAAAGCCCGATCTTTAGCACATAGCCCAGGCTGCAAGGCCTGGGTTGCGCATGGCTAATAAAATGAGCCCTGAAGGGGCGATACCCTTATTCCCCGCATAAAGGTGTCGCCCCTTCAGGGCTCATCGGATGTATCCCCGGGCAACCCAGGGCTTCACCCTGGGCTATGTGCGAAGGTCGGGCTTTCAGCCCTTTGCGTTGAACGCACGAAACTCCTTCGCTTTCACTTACTTTAATAAGATAGGCTGCGGCTGCGCCTCGGCTGAGCAAAATCAAAATCCTTCGGCTTTTCCTTTGTCATTGCATTCGGTTTGCACTATCTTTGTCCCCCAAACACCCGAATATCATGAAAACAGACATCGAAATCGCCCAAGCCACTCCACTGCGCCCCATCGAGGAGGTGGCGGCACAACTCGACATCGCTACCGACGATATCGAACGCTACGGCAAACATATCGCCAAACTCCCGCTCCACCTCATCGACAACGACCGACGCGGCAAACTCGTGCTCGTCACCGCCATCACCGCCACACGCGCGGGTATCGGCAAGACCACCGTGAGCATCGGACTCGGACTGGGCCTGAACGCCATCGGCAAACGCGCCTGCGTGGCCCTGCGCGAACCTTCGCTCGGACCCTGCTTCGGCATGAAGGGTGGCGCCGCGGGCGGAGGCTACGCCCAGGTGCTGCCCATGGATCGCATCAACCTCCACTTCACGGGCGACTTCCATGCCATCACTTCGGCACACAACATGATCGCCGCGCTCCTCGACAACTATCTCTACCAACACCGCGCCGAAGGCTTCGGACTGAAGGAAATCCTCTGGCGACGCGTGCTCGACGTGAACGACCGTTCGCTCCGCTCCATCGTCACGGGACTTGGACCGGCCACCAACGGCCTGACGCAGGAGGGGGGCTTCGACATCACGCCGGCCTCGGAACTCATGGCCATCCTCTGCCTCGCGCAGAGCGAGGACGACCTGCGCCGCCGCATCGAACAAATCGTGCTCGGCTATGACTACGACGGACGTCCCTTCACCGTGCGCGATCTCGGCGTGGCGGGCGCCATCGTGGTGCTCCTCAAGGACGCCATCCAGCCCAACCTCGTGCAGACCACGGAGAACACGCCCGCCATCGTGCACGGCGGACCCTTCGCCAACATCGCACACGGCTGCAACTCGCTCTTCGCCACGCGCATGGCCCTCTCCCACGCCGACTACACCATCACCGAAGCCGGCTTCGGCGCAGACCTCGGTGCGGAGAAGTTCTACAACATCCTCTGCCGCAAGTCCGGCCTCGTACCCGACGCCACCGTCATCGTGGCCACGGCACAGGGTCTGAAGATGCACGGCGGCGTACCCCTCGACGCCATCCGCCAGCCCAACGAGGAGGGTCTCCGCCGCGGCCTGGCCAACCTCGACCGCCACGTCGAGAACCTCCGCGGCTTCGGCCAGTCGGTCGTCGTGGTGTTCAACCTCTTTGCCGACGACACCCCCGCCGAAATGGAACTGCTCAGGCACCACTGCGAGGACGAGCTCGGCGTGCCCTTCACCATCAACCGCTCCTACGCCGAGGGAAGCCGCGGCGCGGAGGAGATGGCCCGCGTGCTGGTCGATACCGTCGAGAACCACCCCTCCGAACCGCAGCTCCGCTTCACCTACGCCGACGACGAACCGCTCCGCACGAAAATCGAGAAGGTGGCACGCACCATCTACCGCGCCGGCAGCGTCAGCTTCTCCCCCGCTGCCCTGCGCCGCCTCCGCAAGGCCGAAGACGAGGGCATGGGCCACTTCCCCGTGTGCATCGCCAAGACGCAGTTCTCCTTCTCGGCCGACGCCAAGCAATACGGTGCTGCCGAGGGCTTCGACCTCCTGATCAAGGACATTGTGGTCAATGCCGGGGCAGAAATGGTGGTGGCCATCGCGGGCGACATCCTGCGCATGCCGGGCCTGCCCAAGGACCCGCAGGCAAACCACATCGACTTCGTGGACGGCGAAATCACCGGACTCAGTTAGAACTCCCGAAACCCCTCCTGCCATGAAAATCCTTCTCAACCCCAAATACGAAAGCCTGCGCTCCTACATGACACGCCTGCAAGAGCACTTCGACACCGAAGGCCGCGAAATACACTCAGGGCGCAACGCCATACGCACCCTCGAGGTGGGCGGACTGACCCTCTGCGTGAAGCGCTTTGCCCGCGCCCCGCTCCGCCGCGAGCTCCAGCAGATGA
>CAMGGA010000191.1 GCA_946055515.1 uncultured Bacteroidales bacterium | reverse complement strand
AGCCAGAAGGACAACGGCGGCGTGCGCGAAAGCCTCAACGGCGAGAAGAACAACTATCAGTTCTCGGCTCGTGCTGCCATCGACCGATACTTCAACAACGACATGCCACTCGGCTGGTTCCTCCCGAACGACGGCTACGGAGCCGGCTACGGCCAGACGGGCACGCTCGACGGCAACATCCAGAACCTGAAGGAGTTTGGCGACTATGCCCGCTCGAAGGGTGTGGAAATCGGCCTCTGGACACAGAGTGACCTCCACCCGAAGGAAGGCATCGAGGCACTGCTCCAGCGCAACATCGTGAAGGAGGTGCGCGATGCGGGTGTGCGTGTGCTGAAGACGGACGTGGCCTGGGTCGGAGCTGGCTATAGCTTCGGCCTCAATGGCGTGACCGATGTGGGCGAAATCATGCCGTACTACGGTTCGAACGCCCGTCCGTTCATCATCTCGCTCGACGGCTGGGCCGGCACGCAGCGCTATGCGAGCATCTGGAGCGGCGACCAGACGGGCGGCGACTGGGAATACATCCGCTTCCACATCCCGACGTTCATCGGCTCGGGCCTCTCGGGACAACCGAACATCACTTCCGACGTGGACGGTATCTTCGGCGGCAAGAATGTGCCCGTGAATGTGCGCGAATTCCAGTGGAAGACTTTCACGCCCATGGAATTGAACATGGATGGCTGGGGCTCTAACCCGAAGTACCCCGAGGTGCTGGGCGAACCCGCCACGAGCATCAACCGCTGGTACCTGAAGCTGAAGAGCGAACTGATGCCTTACGCTTACAGCATTGCCCGCACCGCAGTGGACGGCAAGCCCATGATCCGCGCCATGTTCCTCGACTATCCCAACGACTACACGCTGGGCCCGGCCACGCAGTACCAGTTCATGTTCGGCCCGTACTTCCTCGTGGCTCCCGTTTACCAGGACACGAAGGCTGACAAGGAGGGCAACGACGTGCGCCACGGCATCTACCTGCCCGAAGGCAAGTGGGTGGACTATTTCAACGGCGACGTGTATGATGGCGGACGCATCATCAACTGCTACGATGCCCCGCTCTGGAAACTCCCCGTGCTTGTCAAGGCCGATGCCATCATCCCCATGACGAACCCCAACAACAATCCTTCGCAAATCCGCAAGGACTTCCGCGCCTATGAAATCTATGCCGAAAACGGCAACGCGGCCTTTGTGGACTATGACGACGACGGCACTACGCAGGAATATCTCAGCGGACGCAGCACTCGCACGCACCTGAGCACGCTTGTCAAGGGCGACAAACTCACCGTGACCATCAACCCCACCTCGGGACAGTTTGAGGGCTTCGAACCCATGAAGCAGACGGAACTGCGCATCAACGTGAGCTGTGCACCGAAGAAGGTGACCGCGAAGGTGGGCAAGAAGAACGTGGCCTTGCGCGCTGCCTCCTCGCTGACGGATTTTGCGAACAGCGAGAATGTGTACTTCTACGACGAAAAGCCCAACCTCAACCGCTTTGCCACGCCGGGCTCTGAGTTTGCCAAGAAGGAAATCGCCAAGAATCCCCAACTCTTGGTGAAACTGGCCAAAGCTGATGTGACGGCAGACCTCACCGAGGTGTATGTGCAGGGCTTCGCGTATGCTCCCGCCGACCGCTTGCGCCAACACACGGGTGCGCTTTCCGCTCCGAAGGCTGTGGTGAACGAAGAAGGCTGCACGCCCTTCGCGCTCACGCCTTCATGGGAGGCTGTGCCGAATGCCGACTTCTATGAAGTGGAGTTCGACGGCATGCTTTATTCTACCATCACGCAGAACGAGTTCACCTTCGGCGGTCTGGAAGCTGAAACGGCTTACAACTTCAAGGTGCGCGCCGTGAACAAGGAGGGCTACTCTGCCTGGAGCAGCGTGAATGCCACCACGAAGAGCAACCCGCTCGAGTTTGCCATCAGGGACATCAAGGCTCAAGTGACCTGCGAGGACCAGCCGGGACAGACCGTGGCCAAGCTCTTTGATTTCGACCCGAAATCGGGCTGGCACACGAAGTGGGGCAAGGGCGAGGCTGTTCCCTTCGACATGACTCTCGACCTCCGGTCGGTGAACAAACTCGACCGCATTGCTTACCAGCCGCGTGAAGATGCCGGCAACGGCACGCTCCTCAGCGGTTCAGTATCGTACAGCTCCGACCGCCAGAACTGGAGCGCTCCCGTGGCCTTCACCTGGGCACAGGACGGCACGGAGAAGACTTTCGCCTTCGAGGGCAACCCCGAAGCCCGCTATGTGAAAATCCACATCGACAAGGCGGTGGGCAACTTCGGTTCGGGCAGTGAAATGTATGTGTTCAAGGTAGCCGGCTCCGAGAGCTTCATCCAGGGTGACATCAACAAGGACAAGCGCATCGACGAGAACGACTTGACCTCTTACATGAACTACACGGGTCTCCGCAAGGGCGATGGCGACTTCGACTACGTGAGCGCCGGCGACATCAACAAGAACGGCCTCATCGATGCCTACGACATCTCGTGCGTAACGACCGAACTCGACGGCGGCGTGAGCAACACGAACGACAAGGTGGCCGGCTCGCTCCTCCTGAAGCCCAACAAGCAGAGCTTCGCCGCCGGTGACCTCGTGGAGATTACGGTGAGCGGCCAGGGCCTCCACTACGTGAATGGCCTCAGCTT
>CAMGGA010000190.1 GCA_946055515.1 uncultured Bacteroidales bacterium | reverse complement strand
GAGGTGGCGGCACTCATGTCGCTCATCCTCACCTCGCTCGAGGAGGAACTCTTCATGAACAACAACGTCCGCCTACGCATCATAGGCGACCTCTCGCGTGTACCCGAAGTGGTGCGCGAGTCTATCCTGGGCCTCCAGCAGCGCACTTCGGCAAACACGGGGATGACCATGGTCATAGCCCTGAGCTACAGCTCGCGCTGGGAAATCACCGAAACGGTGCGCCTCCTGGCCCAACAGGCGGCCGAGGGCTCGCTGAACCCCGCGGACATCAACGAGGAACTCATTTCCCAAAACCTGGCCACGGCTTTCATGCCCGACCCGGACTTGCTCATCCGCACGGGCGGGGAAATCCGCCTCAGCAACTACCTCCTCTGGCAATGCGCCTACACGGAGTTTTACTTCTGCGACACTTTCTGGCCCGACTTCCACGAGGCGGACCTGCTGAAGGCCATCGAGTGGTTCAACCACCGCGAACGCCGCTTCGGGAAAACCAGCGAGCAGGTGGCGGAATAGCCCCGCCACCCACGGCTCCGCCACTCCGTTTTCCCCTCCTCACTCCTTTTATTACTACTGACAGTTCAAACAACTCATGACCCGCTTTAGACTTCTTCTCCTCTCCCTCCTCCTCACCGTGGCCGCCCTCCCGACCACGGCGCAAACTCCCGAAGAAATTCCTACCGGCCCCGAAATCCAATACTCCAACCGACACCAGCGCTACGTCTTGGGCGGACTGACCGTGACGGGCGTGAAGAACTTCGACGAGGAACTCCTGAAGCACATTTCCGGACTCACCGTGGGCGAAACCTACGAGGTGCCCGGCCAGGACATCAGCGAGGCCGTGCGCCGCTACTGGAGCCAGAAGCTCTTCTCCAACGTGCAAATCTTTGCCGACAGCATCGTGGGCGACAAGATTTACCTGCAGGTGAAACTCACCGCGCAACCGCGCATCTCGAGCATCAACTACACGGGCGTGAAGAAGAGCGAAAGGGAGGACTGCGAAAAACTCATCGGCCTGCAGGTGGGCAACCAGATCACCGTGGACCTGATGAACCGCGCGGAATACTACATCAAGAAGCACTTCGAGGAGAAAGGCTTCAAGAACTGCGAGGTAAACATCGCCATGCGCGAGGACGTCACGGGCGACAACCGCGTGCTCGTGGACATCAACATCAACAAGAACGAGAAGATCAAGGTGCACCGCATCTACATGACGGGCATCGACCCCAAACACGAGAAGAAGCTGAAGAAGGCGATGAAGAAGACGCACGAGAACACGCGGCGCAACTGGCTTCGCTCGAAAAAGTTCCTCCCCGAAAAGTATGAGGAGGACAAGGACCTGCTCATCGAAAAACTGAATTCGTGGGGCTACCGCGACGCACTCATCAAGGCCGACAGCGTGGAGACGCTCGACAGCAAGCACGTGAACATCTACCTCGACATCTACGAGGGCAAGAAGTACTACCTGCGCAACATCTCGTGGGTGGGCAACACGGTCTACAACTCCGACTTCCTCCAGCGCCTGCTCCAGATGAACAAGGGCGACGTCTACAACCAGACGCAGCTCAACAAGCGACTCCGAGAGGACGACACGGCCATCGGCAACATCTACTACGACAACGGCTACGTGTTCTACCGCCTCGACCCCGTCGAAATCAACATCGAGGGCGACAGCATCGACCTCGAGATGCGCGTGAGCGAAGGCCAGCAGGCCACTTTCAACCACGTGCGCATTGCGGGCAACGACCGCGTCTACGAACACGTCATCCGCCGCGAACTCCGCACGAAGCCCGGCGACCTCTTCTCGATGGAAAGCATCAAGCGCTCCGTGCAGGACCTGGCCCAGATGAACCAGTTCGACCCCGAAGCGCTCCAGACGCAGCTCTTCCAAAACATCAAGCCGGACCCCGAAACCGGAACCGTCGACATCACCTACCCGCTCGTGACCAAGGGCGGCGACCAGGTAGAACTCTCCGCCGGCTGGGGACAGACGGGCGTCGTGGGCCGCGTGGGCTTGAAATTCACCAACTTCTCCGTGCAAGACATCTTCCAGAAGGGCTACAAGCGCGGCGGCTTCCTGCCGCAGGGCAACGGACAGACGCTCTCGCTCCAGGTGCAGAGCAACGGTACCTACTACCAGAGCTACGGCTTCTCCTTCCTCGAACCTTGGTTCGGCGGAAAGCGCCCCAACCAGCTCTCGCTCTCCGTCTCGTACAGCAAACAGAGCGATATCAACTCGAACTACGTGAACCAGAACTACTACAACAACTACTACAACTACCTCTACGGTTACGGAAACAGTTCGAACTACTACACAGATGCCTACGATCCCGACAAGTACGTGAAGATGCTCAACGTGAGCCTCGGCTTCGGCAAGCGACTCCGCTGGCCCGACGACTACTTCACCTTCATGGCGGAAGTGGCCTACACGCGCTACATGCTGAAGAACTGGCAGTACTTCCTGATCACCGATGGCAACTGCAACAACTTCAACCTGACGCTCTCACTCTCGCGCAACTCCACCGAACACCCCTTCTACCCCCGCCAGGGCTCTGAGTTCCTCTTCCAGGTGAGCCTCACGCCGCCCTACTCGCTCTGGGACAAGAAGGACTACAAGAACCTCGCGACCAACTACCAGAGCGCCGACTACCAGAAGGAGGCACAG
>CAMGGA010000189.1 GCA_946055515.1 uncultured Bacteroidales bacterium | reverse complement strand
AACGGCGTAATCACGGATGACAACAAGAACTGGCTGGACACTTACACCAACGCTCAGAAGGACAACATCTACGGCTACTATTTCGATACGGACAAGACGAACCTCAAGCAAATCGGTGTGATCTATGAAAATCTCTCTTCCGAGACTATTCTTTCCGCACTCGAATCTGCAGGCTTCACGAACCTCGGCTACGACGAGGACCTCGGTGGTTATCTCGGCTACAGCAACGACTCAATGTACTTGCTGACTGAAGTCTCGGGCAATAGATTCATCCTCTTATTGCCTTACAGCAGCAACGCAATGCATCGCAGCCCGGCAAAGTGGCTCCTCCCCAACGCCCAGCAGCGCCTCGAAATGTTCAACTCGCTGAAGAAGTAAATCTTCCGACCTCATCCTTTACTACTGCCCCTGCGCTCCAAGGGGCAGGGGCGGTAGTAAATTTATTTTTTCCCTTTTCTTTTCCCTCCAGCAGGCGCGACGGCCGATGGGCACCTGCCCCCGCGTCAAGTCCGCCTCCAGCTTTTCCAAAGCCTGGCTTAGAAAATCCAAAGCCTGCTACTGAAAAATCAAAGCCTGCGACTGAAAAGTCAAAGCCGCCTACAGAACTTCTCCCAGAAATAGAGCTGAAAACAAAGCCTTACGGCCAGGGCGCCTCAGCGAGGCCGACAAGCCTGGCCGAACTTCCTCATTTAGTTCCTTTCCCTTTTTGGACATAAACTCCTTACTGCTTACGACCATGAAACAGTTTTTCTTTCTCCTCCTCTGTCTTTTCGCCCTTGCCCCGAAGACTCTGGCTGTCCCCGCCGACAGTGTGAAACGAACGGTCGTACAGCCCGACGGGACTTCCCTCCAACTCACGCTCTACGGCGACGAACACCGCCACTGCTACTTGACAGCGGACCGCATCCCCGTGTTTGAAACCGCCGAGGGCTTCCGCTACGGACGTATCGAGAACGATGCGCTCTGCCACTCTGCCTGCTTCGTCCACGAACCGGGTCTGCGCTCGGCCGAAGAACAACTGTTTATCGACCGCAATCTGACCCCGCTCCGCAGCTGGCTCACCGAACGCCACCGCCGCAAACTGGCAGCCGTCAATACCATCCGCGCAGAACGCCTCCAGCCGAAGGCCATCCCCGAACGCCCACGCCCCTATTCGGGCAAGAAGCGCGGCCTGGTGATTCTCGTGAACTTCGCCAACCTGAAGATGACCTACACGCAGGCGGACTTCGATGCGATGTTCAACCAAAAGGGCTACAGCGAAAACGGTGCCATCGGCTCGGTCAGCGACTACTTCTACGACCAGAGCTACGGAAAGTTTGAACTCGAATTTGACGTCGTGGGCCCCGTGACCACAGCCAACAACTATGAATATTACGGACGCAATACGGGCGAAAACGAAAACGACGCCCACCCCGACGAAATGGTCGTCGAAGCCTGCAAGGCCGTCGACAAGAAGGTGGACTTCAGCCAATACGACTGGGACGGGGACGGCGAAGTCGAACAGGTGTTCCTCATCTATGCGGGCTACGGCGAAAGCAACGGCGCACCGTCCAACACCATCTGGCCCCACGAAAGCCAGCTCTACGACATGGCGCTCACGCTCGACGGGGTAAAAATCAACACCTACGCCTGCGGCTGCGAACTGGCGAATGCCAGCGGCCAAGTGCGCAGCGGCATCGGCACGTCGTGCCACGAGTTCAGCCACTGCCTGGGCTTCCCCGACCTCTACGACACCACCTACTCGGGCGGCGTGGGCATGGGCTACTGGGACGTGATGAACACGGGCGGCCACTCGGGACCGGACCACAACGGCGAGGTGCCCTGCGGCTACTCGGCGGGCGAACGCTGGGCAGCGGGCTGGCTCGAACCCGTGGAGGTCACCGCCACGCAGCACATCGACGACCTGCCTGGTCTCGGTGAAGAGGGTGTGGCCTACGTGGTGTTCAACCCCACGAACTCCAACGAGTTCTTCCTCTTCGAGAACCGACAGAGCGACCGCTGGTTCAGCTACACACGCAACTACCGAGCCCAACACGGCCTGCTCATCACCCACGTGGACTACCACCCCGACTACTGGCACTACAACGCCGTGAACGACTACCCGAGCCACCAGCGCTACACCTACGTCCCGGCCGACGCTATCTACGGCAATTCGGAAATGAACCTCGCGGGCGACCTCTTCCCGGGCTCGCAGGGCGTGACGGCTTTCACGAACGACAGCCATTCCAAAACGGCGGGACAGCTCTTCACGGCAAACACCGACGGAACAATGAACCTGAACCGCGAACTGGTGAACATCACGGAATCGGACGAGGGTCTCATCTCGTTCGACGTCATCTTCGACCGCGAAATCTGGACGCCGCAGGACGTGGTGGCACAGCGCGAGGCGGACGGCAACATCACGGTGAAGTGGACGAAGGAGGCGAAGGCCGAAGCCTACTACGTGGAACAGGAGTGCATCGGCATGGCCGACGGCCAGTTCTCGAACTTCCGCGAAACCTTCGGCCCGCTGACCGAGACGAAAGCCTCCCTGCCCGCACGCATCACGGCGGGCACCGTGCGCGTCCGCGTGAAAGCCGAGGGCCTCGGCGTGACCACGGCCTGGAGCAACTGGACAAAGGCCGAGACGACCACGGCCATCGCCCCAGTCACCGCCCCCGCCTCCGCCGACCGACCCCGCTACTTCACCCCCGACGGCGTGGAACACAGCCAGCCGCAGCCGGGCCTCAACCTGGTCCGCGA
>CAMGGA010000188.1 GCA_946055515.1 uncultured Bacteroidales bacterium | reverse complement strand
GAAATGCTGTTTGCGCTCAATAGCAACATTATAACCTCATAATCAGGAAATATCCTTAGCGCAAGCAACTAATCGTCATTGCGCAGCAGGAAGGAAGCATAGTACAGCAAGGTGGCCAGCGAACCGAGGGCAGCCACTACGTAGGTGTAGGCCGCGGAGCGAAGGGCCGAAACGGCCATGGCATGGTTCGAGGGAGAAGTGATGCCCGCCGTCTGGAGCCACTGCGTGGCACGGCGCGAAGCGTCGATTTCCACAGGCAGGGTGATGAAGGAGAAAAGCGTGGTGAGCGCAAACAGACCGACGCCTAAGGCCAAGATGCTTGGGAAGGCTTCGATGAGCAAGATGCCCGCGAGCAGCACCCACTGCACCCAGCTCGAGGCAAACGACACCACAGGCACCAAGGCCGAGCGCATTTGCAGCGGCGCGTAGCGGCAGGCGTGCTGCACAGCGTGGCCACACTCGTGGGCGGCTACGGCTGCGGCTGCCACGGAACAAGAGTTGTACACCTCTTCCGAGAGATTGACCGTTCCGTTGACCGGGTTGAAGTGGTCGGTGAGTTGGCCGGGCGTGCAGGTGACGGTCACATTGTAGATACCGTTGTCGCGAAGCATTCGTTCTGCCACTTCGCGCCCCGTCAGTCCCGGAGCCACAGGCACTTTACTGTAAGCCTCAAACTTCTGCTTGAGGTTGTTCTGGGTCAGCCAGCTCAGGACCATCACGCCGATGAAAATAATCCAGTAGATACTCATAATGTAGTCAGATTGATGTTAGGGATGTTCTTAAATGAAGTCTTGGTAGGGCTACCTTTTGCGAGTCTCGTCAGCCGCACGGTTTGTTGAGTGAAAGTCAGGTTACTTGATGTGCAGCTTCTCCTTGGCGAAGTCGAGACATTCCGCCATAATCTGTGCGCCCAGTAGGCGAAGCGAGGCCACATAGACCACGGCAACCACTACCACTTTTACCAAGAGGCTGAGGTAGATTCCCCCGCCACACAGCGCTGCTGCACCCCACGCGAGGAACATGCTCACCGCGGCGAGGACCACGAAGGGAACCACATCGCGCAAGGCGTCGCGAAGCCGCAGGCCGATGAGGCGGCGCACGAAATGGTGCCATACGAAGAGCCACAGCGTGTTGGCCACCACGTAGGCCCAGACCATCACGTCCACGCCGTAGGGGTACAACCACACCATAAGCAACATCTGTACCAAACACTGTGCCAAAGTGTTCCACATGAAAATTTGGCTGTGCCCCTGACTCACCACGAAGTTGGAGTAGAGCGAGGCAATGGGGAAGAAAGCGCCCCCGATACAGAGCCACTGCATGAGGTGGGCCGAGGGCAGCCATTTGTCGGTGATGGCGATGGTGATAAACTCGCCGGCAACGAGCGCAAGTCCGAACAGTGCGGGACAGGAGAGGAAGGCCGTGAGCCGGAGCATTTTGCGGAACACGCGTTGCTTCCGTTCGGCCGTTTCGTCGCTGAGGCGGGCGAAGAGGGGCTGCGTCACGCTCCACACCATGCCCGTGAGGAGCGTATAACCCATGCCCGTCCATTTGTTCGCCTGGTTGTAATAGCCCACGGTCTGTTCGCCGTAGAGGCGGCCGAAGACGATACTGAAAAGGTTATTGTTCAGATGCGTGAAGATGTTCGTGGCAAGGAGTCGGCTACTGAAACCGATCATCTCGCGGAGGGGGCGGAGGTTGATGTGGAAAGAAGGGCGCCACTTGCAAAACGTCCAACTGCCCACGGTGAGCATGGTGCAGAAGGTCAGGTTCTGGCAGACGATGGCCCAGTAGGCGAAGCCCATCCAGGCGAGGACCACGCCGGTCAGCCCCGAGACGAAGAGTGCCCCCACGGACAGGAGGGCCGTTTCGCGCACCATTATATGGCGGAAGAGCCAGGCGCGCGGGGCAGTATTGAGCGAAGAGATGACAAAACTGAGGAAGGACACGCGGGCCAAGGGCACAAGCAGGGGTTGGCGGAACCATGCCGCTATGAGGGGCGCGGCTGCAAAGAGCACCAGGTAGACCATCATACTGCAGAGCACGTTGAACCAGAAAACCGCGTTGAAATCCTCGTCCGTAGCCTCCTTTTTGCGGTTGAGTGCGCTGATAAACCCACTTTCCTGGAGAGCTGTGGCGATGAGCGCAAAGATGGTGAGCATCCCGACGAGGCCATAGTCCTCCGCACTGAGGCACCGCGCCAAGAAGATGCCAAACACGAGGTTCAACACCTGCTGTGCGCCATTCATGATGCCGCCCCAGAGCAATCCATTCGCCGTTTTTTGTTTCAGAGTTTGTTCAGACATGCTTGCAAAGGTAGTGCAAACCGAATGCAGTGCAAAATGAAAACCGAAGGTTTTTAGTTTTGCACTGCTGAGGTGCAGCCTACCTTATTCAAAGGTAGTGCAAGGTGAGCGCAGAGCAAAAGAAAAGCCGAAGGATTTTCGTTTTGCTCTGCCGAGCCGCAGCCTGCCTTATCCAAAGGTAGTGCAAACCGAATGCAGTGCAAAATGAAAACCGAAGGTTTTTAGTTTTGCACTGCTGAGGTGCAGCCTACCTTATTCAAAGGTAGTGCAAGGTGAGCGCAGAGCAATAGAAAAAGCCGAAGGATTTCGTTTCACCTCCCAAAATGCTACGAGCGCCCCCACCACGAAAAAGCCCCGCAACTTGACATTGCAGGGCTCAATATTGAAAAGGTAGTGACTCCTATAGGATTCAAACCTATAACCTTCTGATCCGTAGTCAGATGCTCT
>CAMGGA010000187.1 GCA_946055515.1 uncultured Bacteroidales bacterium | reverse complement strand
TGCTCTGCCACTTGGCCAGCATCTTTTCCAGTTTCTCCAAGCGTTCTTTCACCTCTGCGGCATGTTCGCCGTCGGGGTAGCGTTCGAGATAGTCGCGGTAGTCCTGCGGATTATCGTTGTTTTCAAGCACTTGGTAGGCCAAGTATTCAGCATCGCTTTCCGACTGGAAATGGAAATAGCAGCCCAGGCCCACGCAGAGGAGCACGGCTACGGCGCAGAGCGCAACCAGGAGACCTTTCTTTTTCTTTTCCTGTGATTCTTGGGGCATGCCCGTGGATGAGACGGATGCCCCGGGGTTCGTATCGTTCATACGTTTTTTTGTGTTGTTTAATTCGGTTTCTAATCAGGCAGGCTTCGTTGTGGTGGAAAGCCTGTATTTTCAAAAAGCGGTGCAAAAGTAAGAAGTTTTAAAGGGATGATAAAATTTTTTGCCCAAAAACCACCCGTTGTGTGCAATTCGGCTTCCTCCTATATACGTGTTTTTAATCCCGGAAAAAAGTTTCAACTCTTCAGCCCCGCTTCAAAAACTCCTGAGAATGAGAAGGAAAGAGGCTGAAGGGTTTGATTTTCAAATCCTTCAGCAAGGTCCAGTGTTTCAACAGCTATTGTTCGCTTTCCTGGAGTTTGGGAAGGGATGGGGCGGGGGAGTGGCCGCACAACGCCAGGGCTTGGCTTTTCAACTCCTGCGATTGACTTTTCAATCCCTGGACTTGAATTTTCAGTTGCAGGCTTTGAGCGGGTTTCGCTGGACATGGCTCAGCTATGGCGTGCATGGCTGAAACGGGCTGAAGGGATTAAATAACAAACCCTTCAGCCACTTTTTCTTTGGTTTTCAAAGAGTTACGTATTGCCGCTGAAGGGTTGAACGATTTTTTGAAGGGTTGAATTGCGTATATATAAAGCGTCTTTGAAGGGTAATTCCATCAGAATGTATGGGTTCGCCCTTGCGCAAGCACCATAAAAATCTTCGCGATTTCTTTTGCGCGGCGTTCGGTTTGCACTATCTTTGTCCCCAAAAAATTTTTTTGATGAATGAAAACGTTGTATAAAATTAAGAAAGGCTTAGATCTGCGGTTGGAAGGCGAGGCCGAACTCAAATTGGCGAAAGCCGGCTTGAGCGAGGACTACGCGCTGATGCCGACAGACTTCCCAGGCATCGTGCCTCGTGCCGTTGTGAAGGAGGGCGACAGAGTGCTGGCCGGCGACCCCTTGTTTGTTGACAAGGCCACCGAGCGCATCAAGTTTGTGACCCCCGTGAGTGGTACCGTGGTTGGCGTAGAGCGCGGCGAACGCAGAAAATTGCTTCGCTTCCGCGTGAAGGCCGACAGAGAACAAGTGGCCAAGAGCTTCGACCTGAAGGGCGGAGTTGCCAAGATGAACGGAGAAGCCGTCAAGGAACTGCTGCTCGAAAGCGGACTTTTCGCCTTCGTGCGCCAGCGTCCCTACGACGTGATTGCTTCGCCCGAAGACAGCCCCAAGGCCATCTTCGTCTCCGCTTTCAGCAAGATGCCTCTCGCCGCCGACTTCAGTTTTGTGGTGAAAGGCCAGGAGGCTGACTTCAAGGCAGGCATTCAGGCACTGGCTAAAGTGGCCAAGGTTCACCTCGGTATCTGTCCCTCGCAAATCAACTCCGACATCCTCCCCATCAGCGAGGCTGAAGTGAGCGTGTTCGACGGCCCCAACCCCTCGGGAAATGTGGGCGTACACATCAATCGCGTCAATCCCGTGAACAAGGGTGAGGTAGTGTGGACACTGGCTCCCGAAATGGCCATCGTGCTGGGCCGCCTGCTCCGCACGGGCAAGGTGGACTTCACGCGCCGCATCGCCGTGGCCGGTGCCAAGGTGAATGCACCGCAATACGTGGAAACCCTGCTCGGCACCCCGCTCGCCGACCTGCTGAAGGGTCAGGTGGAGAACGATGGCAGCCACGTGCGCATCATCAACGGCAACCCCTTCGTGGGCTACAAGTCGGAGGCCAATGACTATCTCGGCGCTTTCAGCACGGAAGTGTGCGTGCTGCCCGAAGGCGACGACGCTAACGAGGCTTTCGGCTGGATTGCTCCCCGCTTCAACGACTACTCCACAAGCCGCAGCTATTTCACCTGGCTCTTAGGCAAGAAGCGTGCGTTCAACTTGGACTGCCGCATCAAGGGTGGCGAACGCCACATGATCATGAGTGCCGAGTATGAGCGCGTGTTCCCGATGGACATCTATCCCAGCTTCCTGGTGAAGGCAATCCTGACGGGCGACATCGACCGCCAGGAAGCCCTCGGTATCTACGAAGTGGCACCCGAAGACTTCGCCGTGGCAGAGTTTATCGACTCGTCGAAACTGGAGTTGCAGCGCATCGTCCGCGAAGGACTGGATGTGTTGCGCAAAGAGAATGCCTAACTCCTCTTTTATGTAATGCTTTCCTATAGAGAAAGGCGCGGATATCATTCAGAACCAGCGCATTTCCGTATGGGAGAAAAATAAACAAAAAATGCTTAAACAATTCTTTGACAATATCCGACCGAACTTTGAGGAGGGTGGCAAGCTGAAGGCTTTCCGCTCGGTGTTTGACGGTATGGAAACGTTTATGCTCGTGCCCAACGCCACCTCGCGCTCGGGTGTCAGCATTCACGATGCCATCGACTCCAAGCGCATCATGTCGTTTGTAGTGATAGCCCTCGTACCCGCACTCTTGTTCGGTATGTACAACATTGGCTACCAGAACGCCCTCGCCGCCGGCAAGCTGGCCGAAACGGGCTTCTGGTCCATGTTCCTCTACGGTT
>CAMGGA010000186.1 GCA_946055515.1 uncultured Bacteroidales bacterium | reverse complement strand
CTTTCCTCTAAAGAAAAGTCTCTTTCTTTATCTTGCCGGTGTATTATCTCGCTGATTTTATCTACATTTGTCACCCCAAACCAGTACACATCCTCGCCATGTTGCGCAAAATGCTTCTCTCTCTCCTGCTTCTTCTTGCGGCCCATGCACAGGCGCAAAAGATAGACAGTCTTTTTGCTGTGATGCCGCGCGAAGTGTTCTCCCTCCTCGACAACACGGCGCGCCTCGACCTGCTCGATCTCTATAATAGCAAGCTTCCCGCCAAAACGGAAAACATTCTGGGCGGACAGGCCGAAGTGCTGCTCAAGACCGACGACTTCCTCGATATGGCTACTTCTGCCGTGGGACGCTGGCAAATGAAACTGTTGGACCATCCCCACCGACCGCTCATCTGCGTGGTGCGACAACTCACTGCTGGCGAAACCTTCAGTAGCCTCGCTTTCTACGACTTGCAGTGGAAGCCCGCGCTCGTGGAAAGCGTTCCGGCACCGGAACTGCCCCGCTTCTTCTCCCCCCATCCCTCTCTCTCCAATTTCCGAACTGAACAACTCCAGGCGTTGCTCGCGCAGCAGCCTGTTGTGGCTGGGTGGACCGAGGGCGGACGCTTCCTCCGTTTCGCCGTGAGCCTCGGCGGGCTCTCTTTGCAAGACCGGCGCGATGCTGAACGCTGCCTGCATGAGGTGTGCTATGAATGGAAAAAAGCTATGTTTGTTGAAGTAAAAGAAGAAGAAAGGTAGAAAAATGAAGATAAATTAGGCTAAAAGATAAATTTTGCACAGAACTTTAGATATTTTGTGAGAATACTCCCTATCTTTGCCGCCGAAACTTCTGCGGCGCGCTGGTTTCTGCCTCTTTCTTCGCGCCGCACTCTTATTGACAAAGAACATGGAGCAAAACGAACGACTTAACGCAGGGCTGTACAGTCCCGACTATGAACACGACGCTTGCGGCGTGGGCATGATTGTCAATATCCACGGCCACAAGAGCCACGAATTGGTTGACGGCGCACTCAAGGTGTTGGAAAACCTGAAACACCGCGGTGCGGAAGGTGCCGACAGCAAGACCGGTGACGGCGCAGGCATCCTGTTGCAAATTCCCCACGAATTCATTCTTCTCCAAGGCATCCCTGTGCCCGAAAAAGGGCGCTACGGTACGGGCCTCATCTTCCTTCCCAAAGACGAAGCCGCGCAGGGCAGCATCCTCCAAGTGCTCATCGAGGAAATCGAGCGCGAGGGGCTTTCGCTCATGCACCTGCGTGCCGTGCCCGTCAATTCCGGAATCCTCGGCTCCGAAGCCCTTGCCGTCGAACCTGCCGTGAAGCAGGTGTTCGTCACGGGCGGTGGCGGCGACGAGCTCGAACGCAAACTCTACATCGTGCGCAAGAAGGTAGAGAAGCGCGTGAGCCACCCCGACTTCTACGTGTGTTCCCTTTCCTCGCGCAGCATTGTATATAAAGGTATGCTCTCGAGCACGCAACTCCGGGCTTATTATCCCGACCTCACGCAGCCTTACTTCACCAGCGGACTGGCTGTGGTCCATTCCCGCTTCTCGACCAACACCTTCCCCACCTGGGCCTTGGCGCAGCCCTTCCGCCTCCTTGCCCACAACGGCGAAATCAACACCATCCGAGGCAACCGCGCCTGGATGGAAGCGCGCGAAGCCGTGCTCAGCACGGACGTGCTCGGCGATGTGAAGAACATTCGTCCCATCGTGCAGCCGGGCATGAGCGACTCCGCCTCGCTCGACAATGTGCTGGAGTTCATGGTCATGTCCGGCCTCAGTCTGCCCCACGCCATGGCGATGCTCGTGCCCGAGAGTTTCAACGACAAGAACCCCATCTCGGAGGACCTCAAGGCTTTCTACGAATACCACTCCATCCTGATGGAACCCTGGGACGGTCCTGCCGCGCTCCTCTTCAGCGACGGACGTTTTGCGGGCGGTATGCTCGACCGCAACGGCCTTCGCCCCGCGCGCTATCTCATCACGAAGCAGGACCACATCGTGGTGGCCTCGGAAGCCGGCGTGATTGGTTTTGAGGCTTCTGACATCAAGGAGAAGGGACGGCTGCAGCCGGGCAAAATCCTCCTCGTCGATACGCAGGAAGGCCGCATCTATTACGACGGCGAACTGAAAGAGCAGCTCGCCAAGGCCAAGCCCTACCGCCAGTGGCTCTCCACGAACCGCATCGAGCTCGATGCGCTCAAGAGCGGCCGCAAGGTGGACAATGCCGTGGCCGATTTCGACGCCAAACTCCGCCTCTTCGACTATACCCGTGAGGACATCGAGCGTACCCTCGTGCCCATGTGTACGAACGGCAGCGAACCGATTGCTTCCATGGGCAACGACACGCCGCCCGCAGTGCTTTCCGAACGCCCGCAACTCCTCTGGGGCTACTTCCGCCAGCAGTTTGCCCAGGTGACCAACCCCGCCATCGACCCTATCCGCGAAGAACTCGTCATGTCGCTCACGGAGTATATCGGTGCTGTGGGCATGAACATACTCACTCCCAACGAGAGCCACTGCAAGATGGTGCGCTTGCCCCATCCCGTGCTCACCAACCGCCAGCTCGACCTCCTCTGCAACATCCGCTACAAGGGCTTCCGCACGGTGAAGCTCTCCACGCTCTTCGAAGCACGCCGGGGCCGTGCCGGCCTGCAGGAAGCCCTCAGCGAACTTTGCCGCGAGGCGGAACAGAGTGTGCTGGACGGGGTGAACTACATCGTGCTCTCCGACCGCGGTGTCGATGCCGACCATGCCGTCATTCCTGCTTTGCTCGCCG
>CAMGGA010000185.1 GCA_946055515.1 uncultured Bacteroidales bacterium | reverse complement strand
AACACGAACAACACCATCCTGCGCCGCATGTCGAAGGTGGCCCAGGGCACCTTCATCCACTCCCTCCAGGTGGCCAACCTCGCCGCCGAAGTGGCCGACAAGATCGGCGCGAAGCCGCAGCTCGTCCGCACGGGCGCGCTCTACCACGACATCGGCAAGCTCCTCGCCCCGGCTTTCTTCACCGAAAACCAGTCGGGCGTGAATCCCCACGACGAACTCACCGAGGAGAAGTCGGCCGCCATCATCATCAACCACGTGAAGGAGGGCCTCCGCCTGGCCGAGAAATACCACCTGCCGAAAGTCATCCGCGACTTCATCGCCACGCACCACGGACTCTCCCAGACGAAGTATTTCTACATCCAGTGGAAAAACAACCATCCCGGCCAGGAGCCCGACGAGGCGGCCTTCACCTATCCCGGCCCGAACCCCTTCACCCGCGAGCAGGCCATCCTCATGATGTGCGACGCCGTCGAGGCCAGTTCGCGTTCCCTGAAGGAAGTGACCGAGGAGGGGCTCACCCAGCTCGTGGACCGCATCGTCGACGGACAGGTACAGGCGGGTTTCTTCAAGAACTGTCCCATCACCTTCCGCGACATCACGGAATCGAAGCAGGTGCTCGTGGAAAGTCTCAAGACCATCTACCACACGCGTATCGCCTACCCCGAACTGAACAAGCCCGCAAAGCCCGAACCCGCCACTCCGCGCCGCAAGTACTTCTTCGGGCGAAACGCTTAGCGCCCCGCCGCGCATCCCGCGCCGCACCCCCGGCCCCGCTCCCGTAGGCGGAAAACATATCCCCGAACTTTGAAAATACAACTCCAGGCTTTGGAATTTCAGTCGCAGGCTTTGAAAATCCTGTCGCAGCGATTGGAAATCCAGCGCCTGGAGTTTTTTTGTTTATAACCTTGTACGCCTGGGGGCGAAGCGACCCCGCCCCCTGACTTCCAAGTTCTGGAGCCCCGGAACATGGGTAAATAAACCTAAATTGCGTTGTAAAGCGTCAAATTACAGGGTATGAAGGAAGAGAAAACTGAAAAGAGAAAAAGATTTTCCTTACATTTGCTCCGAAACCAGGAACTCGCTTCCGAAACACGATCTTGTTATGACGAAAACTATCCGCTGGGCTTTCTCCCTCCTGCTCCTGTGTTCCCTTGCCTCGTGCATCCAGGACGAACCGCTCAACGCCGAATGCGACATCACCGCCGTGAGCGCCGACTGGGTCGAGGCACACCGCGACATGCTCATCGGAAAGCCCATCCTCACCAACGACCACGTCACTTTCAACATACAGAAGGGCTCGGACCGCTCGCAGCTCAACCCCCGCTTCGAACTGACCGAAGGGGCGCGCATCACCTGCACGCTCGACGGCCAAGAGGTGGAGGCGAACGGCATCGTGCGCAACTTCAGTACGCCGCAGACCTACACCGTCCACTCTCAGGACGGCCACTGGCACAAGTCCTACACCGTGGCCTTCGACTTCCCCCACACGCTCGACACGCTCCACTTCGAGCATTACGAACTCGAGAGCACGGGCCGCTACTACGTCTGGTATGAGTACGACCCGACCGACATCACCAACGCCAAGCGCTACTGCTGGGCCTCGGGCAACGCCGGCTTTGCCCTCACGGGTATGGGCAAGGAGCCCCTCGCTTTCCCCACCGCCCCGGCAGCCGGCGGAAAGCAGGGAGCCTGCGTGCAGCTCGTCACCCGTTCCACGGGGTCCTTCGGCCTGGCCGTCGGGAAGCCCATCGCGGCGGGCAACCTCTTCATCGGCACGTTCAGCCCCATGAATGCCGTGCGCGACCCGCTGCGTGCCACACAGTTCGGCCAGCAGCTCGTGAGCGGACGCCCCAAGGCGTTTGAAGGCTACTACCGCTACACCCCCGGCGAAGTCTTCACCGACGTCAAGGGCCAGGTCTGCCCCGACCGGCGCGACAAGGCGGCTATCTATGCCGTGGTCTACGAGGTGGACCCCGACAAGTTCGAGGCCCTCGACGGCTCCAACGTCACCTCGTCGGAGCGCGTCGTGATGCTGGCGCGCGTCGAGGAGCCCGGCGAGCCCGCCGAGTGGACCCGCTTCTCCGTGCCGTTCCGTCTCGTGGAGGGCAAGGAGTTCAGCGAAGAGCGCCTGCGCCGCGACGGCTACGCCATCGCCATCGTGGCCTCCTCGAGCGAAGGCGGCGACTACTTCGAGGGCGCCGTGGGCTCCACGCTCCTTATCGACGAGTTCGTCCTGCTTTGGGAATAAGCCCTTCCGTTTCACCTCATTCTTCCTCTCATGAAATCCCTTCTCCTCTCCTGCCTTCTCTTCCTCGCCCCGGCCATGCTGAAGGCCCAGCCGCTCCCCGCGACCGACGCCGTGCTCACCCGCGCGGCGGAACAGGGCTGGCGCCTGCGCCTCGGTGCAGGACTGGGGCTGGGCGGCACGTCGCCCCTCCCGCTCCCGGCGGAAATACGCCATATCAACAAGTACCAGCCTGAGCTGAACTTCACGCTCGAAGGCGCGGTCGAACGCCAACTCGCGCCCCGCTGGGCCCTGCGCCTCGGACTGCGCTTCGAAAACAAGGGCATGAAGACCGACGCCCGCGTGAAAAACTACCACATCGAGGCCATCAACACGGAGGGCTCGGGAGCGGTGGTCGGCGCGTGGACGGGCAACGTGAAGACGAAGGTGAACAACAACTACCTCACCGTGCCCCTCGTCGTGAGCCACGAACTGAGTCCGCGCTGGCAGCTCTCGGCCGGGCCCTACGTGGCGTGGATGATGAGCGGCCACTTCTCGGGCGAAGCCT
>CAMGGA010000184.1 GCA_946055515.1 uncultured Bacteroidales bacterium | reverse complement strand
GGGTTTGCCGCAGGCGGAAGGTCATGGCACTCTCGTGCGGGGCTTTGGCCGAAGCATGGATATAGCGGCACCCCGTAGCGGAGAGAATGCGCCGCGCATTTTGCGGCCCCACCCCGCAGCCGGGCATGATTTCTATCCGTCCCTGCGCCTTTTCCTGCAAGCCGCGGAGCAGGTCCATGCCCGCCTCCGCCGTGGCCGCCTGGCCCGAAGAGAGGATGTACTGACAGCCGCAACCGATGGCCTGCTCCAGGGCCAGGAAAGGGTCGCGGCAGAAATCGAAGGCACGGTGGAGCGTGAGGACAAGCTGCGGGACAGCCTCCCGACAAGCACGCAGGAAGGCGCAGTCCAAATCACCCTCAGCGGTCAGTGCGCCCACCACCACACCATCCGCCCCTTCGTCGGCTGCGCGGCGACAATCGTCGAGCATCACGCGCTGCTCAGCGGCGGTATAGCAAAAATCGCCGGCACGTTCGCGGATGAGCACGTGGAGGGGTTTGGCGTTCAAGGCGCGGGCGGCCCGAATGAGTCCCACGGAAGGCGTCAGTCCGCCCGTTTCTAAGCTCGAGCAGAGTTCGATGCGGTCAGCACCGCCACGCCACGCCGCCTCAGCGCCCGCCAGCGTGGCAGCACAGATTTCCAGGAAATGCGGCCCCGCCGCGATGTCACCCGCACCTTGCGCCGGGCACGTTGCACGCTGCGGGGACTGTTTGTCAAGCATGTTCATTGTACAAAAAACGATCAGTTGGGGAGAAATGCGGGCAAATATAACATGCTTTGTGATAAAATCCCTACCTTTACCCCGCAGAAAAGAAACAACTACAAACCATTCTCCTGTTTTTCATGAAATACGTACAAGACCTGCGCGTGGTGGCAGTCGAACAGCCACGCGAGGGATATGTTCTTCTCAAACTCTCTCCGCTCGAGGGTGAACTGCCTCCCGTCCAGCCGGGACAATTCGTGGAGGTGCTCGTAACGGACTCCCCCGAAACCTTCCTGCGCCGCCCCATCTCCGTGAATTTCGTCGATGAAGCCGCGGGGCAGCTCTGGCTGCTCTTACACATCGTGGGCAAAGGCACGGCCAGCATGGCCCAAATGAAACCCGGCGACAAACTCAACTGCCTCTTCCCCCTCGGCAACGGATTCCGCGTGCCTGCGGAAGGGGGCAAGAAGTTCTTGCTTGTCGGCGGCGGCGTGGGCACCGCACCCCTGCTCTACTACGGCAAGGTGCTGAAGCGACAGGGCTGCGAACCCGTGTTCCTGCTCGGCGGACGGAGTGCCAAAGACCTGATGCAGCTCGACCTGTTTGAACAATATGGCCGCGTGTTTGTCACCACCGAAGACGCCACGCTGGGCGAACGCGGCTTTGTGACGCAACACTCGGTGCTCCAGACAGAGACATTCGACGAAGTGGCCACGTGCGGCCCGAAACCGATGATGGTGGCCGTAGCCCGATGGGCAGCCACGGCAGGGGTGCCCTGCTACGCCTCACTCGAAAACCTCATGGCCTGCGGCCTCGGCGCTTGCCTCTGCTGCGTCGAAAAGACGGGCGAAGGCCACAACGTGTGTGTTTGTAAAGAAGGTCCTGTATTTAACACAGCAATGTTATCATGGCTCAACTAAACGTAACAGTGGGCGGCCTCGCCCTGAAAAATCCCGTGCTCACGGCTTCGGGCACCTTCGGCTACGGCCTTGAATTTGCCGACTTCATCGACCTCAACTGGCTCGGCGGCTTCATCGTGAAAGGCACGACACTCCAACCCCGCGAAGGCAACGACTATCCGCGCATGGCAGAGACGCCCTCGGGCATGCTCAACTGCGTAGGCCTGCAAAACAAAGGGGCAGACTATTTCTGCGAACACATTTATCCCCAGCTGAAAGACCTGGACACGAACGTGCTGGTCAATGTGTCGGGCCATTCGCCCGAGGATTATGCAGCCTGCGCCGAACGCATCAACGCCCTGCCCGGCATTCCCGGCATCGAGCTGAACATCTCCTGCCCCAACGTGAAGGATGGCGGCATGGCCTTCGGCGTGACCTGTGCGGGCGCAGCGAGCGTGGTGAAAGCCGTGCGCCGCGTGTACGACAAGACGCTCATCGTGAAACTCTCGCCCAACGTCACCGACATTGCCGAAATCGCCCGCGCCGTGGAGGCGGAGGGAGCCGACAGCGTTTCGCTCATCAACACGCTGATGGGCATGAGCATCGACATCGAACGCCGCTGCAGCCGGTTGAGCATCGGTACGGGCGGACTGAGCGGCCCCTGCGTGAAACCCGTGGCGCTGCGCATGGTGTGGCAAGTGGCCCGTGCGGTGAAGATTCCCGTGGTAGGCCTGGGCGGCATCATGAACGCAACGGATGCCATTGAGTTCCTCATGGCGGGCGCCACGGCCATCGAAATCGGCACGGCCAACTTCATTGACCCCACCGTGACGGTGAAGGTCATCGACGGCATCAACGCCTGGCTCGACGCGCACGGGGTGGCTGATGTTCACGAGATTATCGGGGCACTGCGCGCTTAGCGCTGAGCGCGCCCAGCGCGCAGGTTTTCAGAGAAAAGGTTATGAGGTTATAAAGTTACGGACCAAGGGCATGCCCCCAAAACGTAACTTTATAACCTCATAACCTTTTAACCTGATAACTGCCGGGCGCACACTGCACTTACCGCTCCACGCTCCACAGCGTCTCGCCCTCCTTGCCGATGAACGCAAGCCGGAGCTTGTCGGCCGTGGCGGTCACTACGGCGAAGCCTTCGCTGGGGGATGCAAACTGGAGGCCGTCGGTGCGGGAGGCGGAGGGCTGCTCGTGGATGGGACGGGCGAG
>CAMGGA010000183.1 GCA_946055515.1 uncultured Bacteroidales bacterium | reverse complement strand
TTGCTGGCGTGGCCAAATTCGCTCACGTAGTAGCCCCCTTGTACGCTGAGGGAACCGCCGTTGGACTTCTGCGTGGCCTCGGCGAAGAGCCAGCGGTTGGTGTAGCCCGCCGCGAGGGATTCGGCATCGCGCAGCACGGCGTACGACGTGCCGCCGTTGCCCCCGGACATCTCCTCGGGCGCAGTGAGCGCCATGGCCGTGCCTGTGGCCTTGTTGAAGATGAGGAAGCCATCGTTTTCGCTGCCCACGAAGCACCAGAGGTCCTCGTCGGCACCCGAAATGTGGCCGCCGAGCGTGATGAAGTCAGCTCCGTTATTGTTCGATATGCGGAGCTTTGACGCACCGATGGTCATCGTGTACCACACTGTACCTTCGGCAAACTGGCCGTTCTCGATGGTTGTCGTCACAAAGGGCGTAACTGCCAGACTGGGGCCGCAAAGCACCAGACACAGCAACAGGGAGAATAGTCGCGTAATTTTGTTCATAGTATAAAGGAAGTAATAGATAGTTTCTGACCATCAGGCCCCGTACGGGGACGTTCAGGCATTAGATTGTAAGGAAAGGTTCTCTGCACACCGCAAGGCATTACCTGCCTTGAGGCTGTGCGCTGCAAAAATAGAGATTAAATCATGAAGATTTCAAGCTCTGCGTTACGTTTTCTTTATTTTTAATAAAATAACAGGCTCCCACGTTCTCCAACGATAGGTTTCAGCTGTGCCAACGGGCTTTTGGCGATTTCACGGGAAGCGCTGGGGTAGAAAGAAAGAAGAAGCGACAGACCCGCCTGGCGCTGCGCTTTGTGCGTCGCTGCCAGGCGGGTCTGCCTGCCGGGGTGAAGGAAGGGTTACTCCTGGAGTTTCGTCTGATAAGCCAAAGCATACATCCTCACTTGCTTAATCATGGCCAAGAGACCGTTGGAGCGGGTAGGGGAGAGGTGCTCCGTGAGTCCGATGCGCTCAATAAAGTAAAGCGGGGAGTTGAGGATTTCCTCGGGCGAGTGGTGCGTCACGGCGCGGATGACCAGCGAAACGATGCCTTTCACGATGAGGGCATCGCTCTCGGCGCGGAAGTCCAGCAGGCCGTCGTTTTCCTCACACACAATCCACACGCGGCTCTGGCAACCGTCGATCAGGTTCTGTTCCACCTTGTCGGCTTCGTCCAGCGGCTCCTGTTCTTCGCCCAAGTCGATGAGCAGCTGGTAGCGGTCCATCCAGTCGTCGAGCCCGCTGAAGTCCTCGATAATCTCGTCTTGTATTTCGTTGATAGTCATGTCGGTTTGATTTTCTAAAACAAGGAATGGTTAGGGAATGGGGCGTTCCGAGAGGAACTGCACGAGGGTCTGTCCCACACCGCGCAGCGTTTCGCGCGAAATGTGCTCCGGCGTGTCGTTTACCGTGTGCCACGTAGTCCCGAAGGTATGTTCCCCTTCGATGCAGGGAATGATGTCGATGGTCGGAATGCCCGCCACCTCGTTGAGGGGCAAATGGTCATCCTGCGCATAGCCGCCCTCGGTGGCCACGAAGAGGTTGCCAGCCTCGGCGCGCTGGGCCGCGTCCCACACCTGCACCATCAGGCTGCGTGCATAGCGCATGGAGAAACCCTCGAAGCAGAAGCGGGCATCGGTTCCGCCCACCATGTCGAGCAGGATGCCGAAGTGGGCCTTGTAGCCAGGCACATGGGGATGTGCGGCCCAGTATCGTGAGCCCAGACACCAGTCGCTGCCGTCTTGGGCCTCCCCGGACTCCGCCCAATAGGGGATGCCGTAGTCCTCGGCGTCGAAACAGATAAAGTCCACGCCAAACTCAGGTTTCAGTTCGTTCAGCAGGCGGGCCACTTCCAGCATCACGGCCACGCCGCTTGCCCCGTCGTTGGCTGCCATCACGGGTTGGCGATGGTTCGCGCTGTCGGGGTCGGCGTCGGCCCAGGGCCGGCTTTCCCAGTGGGCACAGAGGATAATGCGGTCGGCGAGTTCGGGGCGGTAAGCCGCAATGATGTTGCGCGAACGGAGCACCTGGCCGTCCCAAGCCTTGAGGTCGGCAGCCTGCTCCGTCACGTGGAGGCCGAGGGCCTTGAAGCGGGCGGAAATGTAGTCACCGCAGGCTTTGTGGGCCGCGGAGTTGGGCACACGCGGGCCAAAGGCACACTGTGCCTCGATGGAGGCGAAGGCAGAGTCGGCGTTGAACTTCACCGCGGTCACGGCCACGGTGTCGGTGTCCGTGGCAGCCGCGGGAGACTGCTGGTTCTTGCAGCCCACGACAAGGATGCAGCACAGCAGGATGGAGAAGAAGAACAATCGTTTCATAGTTCTATCTGAAAATAAAAGGAAAGTCGGTTACAGCGTAGGGGAGGGGAGAAGCGGGCTAAAGCCGGGCAGCGGCCTGCACCTGGGCCATGACGCGCAGGAAGTTGCCGCCCCAGATTTTTTCCAGGTCCTCTTCGTTCAGGCCCTCCGCCAGGAGGCGCCGCGTGAGGTTGGGCAACTGCGAAGCGCAGGAAAGCCCGGGCACACCCCCGTCGCCGTCGAAATCAGTACCGATGCCCACGTGGTCAATGCCGGCCACGTCGATGGCGTGGAGCAAGTGGGCCACCGCATCGTCGAGTGTGGCGGGCTGCGGGTCGGTCTCGTCGCGCAGGAAACCCGCGTAGAAGGTCACTTGCGCCACCCCGCCCGCCTGGGCCAGGGCGCGGAGCTGGTCGTCGGTGAGGTTGCGGGGATGGTTGCAGAGCTGGCGGCACGAGGCGTGCGAACAGACAATCGGCGTGCGGCTTGCCGCCAGGGCGTCGTAGAAGGAAGACTCCGCGGCGTGGCTGAGGTCGACCATGAGGCCGCAGCGGTTCATTTCGGCCA
>CAMGGA010000182.1 GCA_946055515.1 uncultured Bacteroidales bacterium | reverse complement strand
CGGGGATGGTGTAAGTACCGGCAGCGTTGGTGTAAACGAAGTGCTTGTCGCCCTGCTGTCCGTCATAGAGGAAGCGGTTGGCCACGGTGCGGATGAAGAAGTAACCTTCAGCCAAGGGGATGCGGCTGTCCTGGAGCTTCTCGTAGCCTGCCTTCAGGTCGGCACAGAGCTGGTCGATTTCAGCATCGGAGAGAGTGAGGACCTTGTTGAGGGCATCGTTGGCCTTGTCTACCAATACAGCCACTTCAGCCACTACCTCAGAGCGGTAGTAACCGGGAGCGTCGCCGGCGGGGTAGTCAGTCTCCATGGCACCGGGGAAGTACATGTTCACGTAGTTCTCCAGCTTCTCCAGACCCTTCGTGTTCTCAATCGTGTAGATGTTCCACACGTTGGTGTCGGTGTAGGGGGAGATGAAGGGAGAGTGAACAGCACCGATGTACACATAGCCATCGTTGGGAGCGTCTTCGAAAGGCTCGGGAGCCATTTCGCCACGGCAGAGGACGAAGCCTTCTACAGAGAGGTCCTGCTTCTGGTCCGTTGCCGTCCTACGGTCGCAGCGAACGTCATCGTTCGTTACATCTTTGAAAGGAAGCACGGTCATTTCGAAGGCTTCGCCCACCTTGTCGGTGTACTCGAAAGCGTCTTCGTCCATGCCATCGGCATCCTTCACATACAAGCCACTGGCCACTTGCTTCAGACGGTACAGATCGTGACCGTCCTTCTGTGTGCCTACGGCTTCAAATTCATAGATACATGAATCGGACAAGATTTCGCAAAGCACATTCTTGCCGTTCATGAAACCAGCGGGGTGGTCGTCTGACGTACCGGGGGACCAGAGGACAACGCGCTGAGAAACTACTTCATCAGTCGTGGTCAAGAGGGTACCCTTCTTGTAGTCTTGCGCAACCGCACTGGTAATTCCCACTAAAGAAAGCAGGAACAATGAAAGGAATTTGTAGAACCTTTTCATTTGCGTAAAAGATTAGTAAAAGTGAAACAATAAAATGGTTTTCAATTGTGAGATTTAAGTTTCCCGTCACGGCAGGGAAGCGGAAAAGCGCAGGTACACACAAGCGCACGTGCGGTTTTCGCGGCAAATATACTATTTATTTCTTTCGCGCGCCAAAATCTTTTTTCTTTTTATTTTTTTTAGTGACTCCGCAGTGTGTTTCCGCGCCTCCAAAGGCAAACAAAACGAGGCTGACCCACGCGGGAAAGCCTCGTTTTCAGAACAAGTACATAACAATCTGTCTATTCTACTTAACTCGGTGCAAAGGTCGGCACGCTGCACCGGGCGGACAATACCTACTTCGGGGGATTCCTACAGGCGGTAGCCGAGGGTGATCAGCCCCGACAGGTTGCAGCGCCCCGCGCGGTTGAAGTGGACCATGCCGAAGTCGGCTTCCACGCCGAGCAGCAGGCCCGAGGCAAACTGGTAGCCGACCATAGCCTGCAAGCCGGCATCGAAGCGGTGCGTGCCCTCGATGTCGAAGGTCTCGCGCTCATAGTAGAGTTTCTGCGCGCCAGGGAGTTCGGTGTTGCCCTTGGTCTTTTGCTTGCCGCCCACGCCGTAGGCCACGTAGGGCCCGGCGGAGCACACGACGTAGCGGGCCTCGCCCGTGCGCCAATAATAAGATAGGAGCAGGGGCACCTCGATGTAGTTCTGCGCCGTGCTTTGCGTGCAGACGCTGCGGAGGGGCTGTCCCGTTTCCTCGTCGAAGAGTTGGTTGCCCTCGTCGTCAAAGACATTGACCAGGCGGTTCTTGTCCTTCCAGCCCTTCGCATAGAAAGCAACGGCGGGCGTGAGCGTCCAGTGCTGGTCGAACTCAATCTCGTAGCCGAGTCCCACCTTGAAAGCCCCCACGGCCTCGGTGTGACCGTAGTGGGTGGCCAGACCGCCACCGATGCGGAACTGCACATTCTGGGCTTGTGCGCCAACAAAGCCCAAGAGGCTGCAGAGGAGGAAGAGTATGGTTCTCATTGTCATGTAGTATTATAAATGTGAAGAATGCAAGTGATGTTGCGTTGAAGAATGCAAGTGATGTTGCGTTTACGCTTCTGTCGCTGCGGTTGCGTATTCTGTCACTGCTTTTGCCCCTTCGGGGCGCATCGGTTTCGCTTCCGGGCAACCCAGGGTGTCGCTCGCTACGCTCGCTTGCCCTGGGCTGGGAGCTTGTTGCCCCTTCGGGGCGCCCATTGAACGCATGATTAAGCGCTTCTCACCTATTAATGTCAAACGAATGCGCATCCAAACCACGCATCCAAACGAGCGCGTCCAAACCACGCGTCCAAACCACGCGTTCAAACGAGCGCGTCCAAGCCAGGCATCCAAGCCTCGCGTTCAAGCCACGCATTCAAGCCATGCGTTCAAACCACGCGTTCAAACCACGCGTTCAACGAGCGCCCCAAAGGGGCAATGAGCTCCCAGCCCAGGGCAAGCGAGCGAAGCGAAGCGACACCCTGGGTTACCCAGGAGCAAAACCAATACGCCCCGAAGGGGCAAAAGCAGCGACAGAAGCGCATTCAGCCCCGACAAATGCATAGAACGAACACGCGTCCAAGCCACGCATTCAAGCCACGCGTCCAAACCACGCGTTCAACGAGCGCCCCGAAGGGGCAATGAGCTCCCAGCCCAGGGCAAGCGAGCGAAGCGAAGCGACACCCTGGGTTACCCAGGAGCAAAACCAATACGCCCCGAAGGGGCAAAAGCAGCGACAGAAGCGCATTCGGCCCCGACAAACGCATAGAACGAACACGCGTCCAAGCCACGCATTCAAGCCATGCGTTCAAACCACGCGTTCAACGAGCGCCCCGGAGGGGCAATGAGCTCCCAGCCCAGGGCAAGCGAGCGAAGCGAAGCG
>CAMGGA010000181.1 GCA_946055515.1 uncultured Bacteroidales bacterium | reverse complement strand
TTCAAGGCGAAGGCACAGGCCATCGTGGCCAACCGCTACGACGCCTGCCTCGACGACGTCCAGGAAAAGGTCTACACGCGCGACCTCTTCCGCTGCGACTGACACTACACAATCCCCACTTCAGCCGGCCTCCTGCAAAGCGCGCCGGCTGCTTCCTTTCCCAACACCTGCCCATGGAACTTACCCAAGACTTCTTCCGCACACTCCTCGACGAGGCGAGCCAGTCGCCCCGCCTGCGTCAAAGTTTCGACATGCGCACTTCGGCCTCCGACCAGAGCCAGCGAATGCTGAACGCCCTGCAGCCCGGAACCGCCGTGCCCATCCACCGCCACCACGGCTCCTCCGAGTCGGTGCTCTGCCTGAAGGGCCGCCTCGACGAGGTGCTCTACACCGAAGAGACCCAGCCCGGAGGCGAAACGGCCCTGCGCGAAACGGCACGCTACCGCCTCGGCACCGGCGGACTCGCCGCCGGCTGCCAAGTGCCCACGGGAGCGTGGCACACGGTGGAGGTCCTGGAACCTTCCATCATATTCGAGGCCAAGGACGGGCCCTATGCGCCTGCCCAGCCCTCGGACCTCTGGAACGGACCCGTCGTGAAAGCCGGCGGCGACGTACAGCAATGAACTTAAACAGACAACTTGAAAAAACGCTGTCCGCCCGCGGGCAGTTGTCCCGCCCCGGCCACGCGGCCCGGGCCGCAAGGGACACCCCGACATCCTTATGAAACTATTCAACAACATCTTCAACTGGTACTTCGGTCGCCGTGCGGTCCCCTTCTGGACCATCGTGCTGTTCGACCTCGCCGTCTGCTTCTTCGGAGGCCTCTTCGTGCTGTGGGTGCGCTACCCCAAGCTCGTCATGCTCGACGACTGGACACCGCTGATGCACAGCCTCCTCGTCTTCTCGGCCCTCAACCTCATCGGCTTCAAGTCCTTCCACACCTACTCGGGCATCCTGCGCTACTCGCAGTTCATCGACCTGCTCCGCATCATCTATGCGGGCGGCCTCTCGTTCCTGCTGGCGATCGGGTTCAACATCAGCGTGGATTACTTCGGCTGGACAGACCTCTTCCTCCCGCTGAGGGGAAGCGCCATCTTCTTCATGTACACGATCACCACGGCCCTGCTCTGCACCTCGCGCCTGGTGGTGAAGCTCCTCTTCGAGAGCGTGCTCGTGGGCAAGACGGCGCGCAACGCACTCATCTACGGCACAAAGGCGGGCGCCATCTCGCTCACCAACGACGCGCGTAACACGAAGCCGGTGAAGTTCCTGATCAAAGGATACATAGGCGACGAGAAGGACCGCTACCCGGAACGCCTCATGGGCCGCCGCATCTATGCGCTCAACGACGACCTGCTCGACATCATCCGCGAGAAGGATATCCGCGCCGTGCTGGTGAGCCCGCTGAAGCAGGATGCCTTCGTCAATAACCAGGAATTCCAGAACCTGCTCATCAATGCCGGCGTGAAAATCTACATTGCGCGCAATGCCTCGCAGTGGAAGCAGGGCACCCCGCAGCCCATCATCGGCCAGATGCGCGAGGTGAACATCGAGGACCTCCTCCCGCGCGAGGAAATCCAGGTGGACATGGACGCCGTGGGCGAACTGCTCTCGGGACGCCGCGTGCTCATCACGGGGTCGGCGGGCAGCATCGGTTCGGAGATGGTGCGTCAGATTGCCATGTACCGCCCGGCGGAAATGGTGCTCATTGACCAGGCCGAGACGCCGCAACACGACATCCGCCTCATGATGCAGAAGGAATACGGCCACATCAAGGCGGAAACCATCGTCACGAGCATCTGCAACGAGGGGCGCATGCACGAAATCTTCCGCGCGTTCCGCCCCGAATACGTGTTCCACGCGGCAGCCTACAAGCATGTGCCGATGATGGAAGACAATCCGAGCGAGAGCGTCCACAACAACGTGTGGGGCACGAAGGTCATCGCGGACCTGAGCGTGAAGTACGGCGTGCGGAAGTTCGTGATGATTTCCACGGACAAGGCGGTGAACCCCACGAACGTCATGGGCTGCTCGAAACGTATCTGCGAGATTTACGTGCAGAGCCTCGACGCGGCCATCAAGCAGGGACACATCAAGGGACACACGCAGTTCGTGACCACGCGCTTCGGCAACGTGCTCGGGTCGAACGGCTCGGTCATTCCGCTCTTCCGCAAACAGCTCGCCGAGGGCGGTCCGCTCACGGTGACGCACCCCGACATCATCCGCTTCTTCATGCTCATCCCCGAAGCCTGCAAACTGGTGCTCGAAGCGGGCACGCACGGCAAGGGCGGCGAGATTTTCGTCTTCGACATGGGCGAACCCGTACGCATCGCCGACCTCGCCCGCCGCATGATCCAGCTCAGCGGGGCGCACAACGTGGAAATTAAGTTCACGGGCCTGCGCGAGGGCGAGAAGCTCTACGAGGAGGTGCTCAGCGAGAACGAAGGCACGCTCCCCTCGTTCCACAAGAAAATCCGCATTGCACAGGTGCGCCAGTACAACTACGAGGAGGTGGACCACGACCTTCGCCTGCTCTGCCAAATCGCCGAACGCTACGACGATATGGCCACCGTGCGCAAGATGAAGCAGATTGTACCCGAATACATCAGCAAACACTCGCGCTACGAGGCGCTCGACGCCGAGCGCGAGGAGGAGGCGAAATAAACCTCCCGCACATCCACCCCACAAATCCAGGCTTTGAAATTTCAGTCCCGCCGATTGAATTTTCAAAGCCTGGATTTGTTTTTTCAAAGCCTGCGATTGGTTGGGCGGAAGGCGGGAGTGGAAAATATTTTAGTGATATGCGCGCAACGCACGCCCCGAAGTAAATTTACGTAGATGTCAAGCGTTCAACGCACGCCCC
>CAMGGA010000180.1 GCA_946055515.1 uncultured Bacteroidales bacterium | reverse complement strand
GAGGTGAAAGAACGCTTGGAGAAACTGGAAAAGATGCTGGCCAAGTGGCAGAGCATTGCGCTCTCGAGCAACGTGCGCGACTTCGAGGACTTCAAGAAGGACTTCGAGGATGCCCACTTCGCGCACCTCTGCGACATCAAGATAGACTCGCTCGACTTCCTCAGCGCACAGGCCGCCGGCACGCCGGAGGCTTTTGAGCGTTACTTAAACGAGCACCCCGATGGCCGCTATGCCTCAGAGGCTTCCATTGCTCAAGGCAACTTGAAGGAACAGGAGATAACACCCGAAGACTGTGAACACGTAACGGGTGTAATCAGCGAGTTTTTCCAAGGCTTCGAGACACAGGACGAAGCAACCATCTGCGCGAACATCACGGCCACCATGACCACCTTCCTCCACCAAAAGCAGGCCACGAAGGCGACCGTCATCTCTACCATCAAGCAGATGTTCAACGAACACATCCTGGGTTGCCGGTTCACGGTGAACCGCGACATCGAAGTCAGCCGCAGCACGGCAGGCAACAATTCGGGTGGCTTTACGGCAACCTTCACCGTGGACCAGCACATCGAGCGCGACAACGAGGGCAAGACCTTCGGTTCTTACCGCTGCGTGGCCGAACTGACGCCGCAGCTGCTCATCTCCTCGCTGACCATGGAGGAACTTTCGCGACAATAACCCCCGGCATTCACATTCTAACTCCTATTTATATATATATAGCACCATGCTCACCATCAACTCTTACGAAGAATTTGAAAAGTATGTAGGCCAACAGCTCGGTACGTCCGAATGGCTCGAAATCGACCAGGACCGCATCAATGCATTTGCCGACGCTACGCTCGACCACCAATGGATACACGTGGACACGGAGCGCGCCAAGGAAGGCCCCTTCGGCCAGACAATTGTACACGGCTACCTCACCCTCTCGCTCCTCCCCTACCTCTGGCAGCAAATCCTTGAGGTGAACAACCTCAAGATGATGGTAAACTACGGTATGGACAAGATGAAGTATGGCCAGGCCGTACTGAGCGGCCAAAGCATCCGCCTCACGGCATCGCTCCAGAGCATCGCCAATCTCCGCGGCATCTGCAAGGCAGAAATCAAATTCAACATCGAAATCAAGGACCAGCGCAAGCCGGCTCTCACGGGCGTAGCCACTTTCCTCTACCACTTCGCATAAATCTCCGGGCCTCATCGCTGGAACACTCCTCCCCAACATGAGCGACACCTATCTCACACTGAAACAACCTGCGGAAGCGCAACTCACCGAGAAGCGCTCCCGCTTTTTGGCGTTTGTCCACCACGTGGCCGACGAGGCCGAAGCCAAGGCCCTGGCGGCACAGTACAAGAAGAAGTTCTACGATGCGCGCCACGTCTGCTACGCCTACGTGGTGGGCTACGGAGCGCGACAGGTGACCCGCGCACAGGACGACGGCGAGCCTTCGGGCACGGCGGGCCGCCCCATTCTGGGACAAATCGTTTCGCGCGAACTTACCTACACCCTGGCGGTGGTGGTGCGCTATTTCGGCGGTGTGAAACTCGGCACGGGCCCGCTCGGCGTGGCCTACAAGACGGTGGCCGGCGAGGCACTCGACCTGGCCGAGAAAGAGACCTGCATCCTGAAGGCGCAGTTTCGCGTCGAAGTGCCCTATGCGGATGCCGATGTGGCCATGCGCTTTGTGCGCGAAGCGGGTGCCGACATATCGGCCCGCGACTACACCGCCACCACCACGGTACTCACCGTCGATGTGCGCCTCGACGACGAGGCGGCCTTGCGCGAACGGTTGGGCCACATTCTCTCCCTCATTTTCCTCAAAGACTAACTGACCATGGACCTCTCCACTCCCCCACTCTCCCTGCTTCCGCTTTCCCCCGAATGGACCGGCCAAGCGGCACCCCTCTACGAACAGGCTTTCCCGCTCGCGGAGCGGCGCCCCACTGACGTATGGACTCAGATGCTCGGCGGCCACCGCTACTTCAGCGGCTACGCCATTGCCGAAGGCGGGGACTTCTGCGGCCTGCTGACGGCTTGGCATTTCGAGACGTTTGTCTACGTGGAGCACTTCGCCATCTTGCCCGAAAAGCGCAACGGGCAGAAGGGGGCACGTGCCCTCGCGCAGTTCGTGGCCCTGCAAAGCCCGCTCCCCATCGTGCTGGAAGTGGAGGAACCGACCGAAGAAATGGCGCGCCGCCGCATCGGCTTCTACGAGCGGGGCGGATTTTCGCTCCTCACCCCGCCCTACCTCCAGCCGCCCTACCGCGCCGGCGAAGCCTTCCTGCCGCTGCGCCTGATGTGTACCGATGCCGGCTTCGGCGAAAAGCATTTCCACGAAATCAGGGACACCCTCTACCGCGAGGTGTACGGACACCGCTGAGCACGCTCCCGGACACCGCGGGGAAAGATTTCTTGAAGGAAACAAACAGAAGTAAAAAACTATTTGTACTTTCGCGCGTTCAATCCATTCAACCTACGCCAAGCCCGAGCGGACCCGTTCCCTTGCGCCTTGCGGCAGGACGAAAACATCAAAGGAATATTCAAAAACAAGGCAAATATGTATAGAACCAAAACCTGCGGCGAACTCCGCATTGACCATGTAGGCGAACAAGTGACCCTCGCGGGATGGGTGCAGCGCAGCCGCAAAATGGGCGGCATGACGTTTATTGACCTGCGCGACCGCTACGGCATCACCCAGCTGGTGTTTAACGAAGAACAAGACGCAGACCTCTGCGCACAGGCCAACAAGCTGGGCCGCGAGTTCGTCATCCAGATAAAAGGCACGGTAAACGAACGCTACTCGAAGAACGACAAGATGCCCACGGGCGACATCGAAATCATCGTGAGCGAACTGAACGTCCTCAACGCCTCGCTCACGCC
>CAMGGA010000179.1 GCA_946055515.1 uncultured Bacteroidales bacterium | reverse complement strand
AGAGCAGGGCGGGGCAGCGGGGCGGGGAATGCTCTTTTTGGAAAAATAATTCTCTCCCGTGAAAGAGCAGGGCGGGGCAGCGGGGCGGGAAATGCTGTTTTTGGAAAAATAATTCTCTTCCGTGAAACAAAGGGCGCGCCAATCCCGCGGAAATCATTAACTTCGCCGCCGAAACCGGGCCTCCGCGCCCCGAGTGCTTGCCAAACCTCGTAAAAAACAAGAAACGTATGGATCTCTCCTCCCCCTCCCCGTGCGCCCCTCCGTGCGCCGCCCTCTCCCCGTCGCGCACCTGCCCCATTGTCGGCAAGTGCCCCGCCGGCCGTATCCAACCCACAAACCGAACCTTATGAAACTCGACAACACGCGAGCCCTTGTCGTCTTCAGCGGCGGCCAGGACTCCACCACCTGTCTCTTTTGGGCCAAGCGCCATTTCCGCGAAGTGGTGGCCCTCAGCTTCGTCTACGGGCAGAACCACGTCCACGAAGTGGACCTCGCCGAGGACATCGCGCGCGAAGCGGGCGTCGAATTCCACCGCATGGACGTCAGCTTCATAGGCCAGCTCTCCCGCAACGCCCTCACCGACCACACCCTCGCCATGGACCAGGAGAAACCCGCCGCCGCACCGCCCAACACCTTCGTGCCCGGCCGCAACCTCTTCTTCCTGGCCACGGCGGCCGTTTTCGCCCGCGAGCGCGGCATCCGCCACCTCGTCACGGGCGTCTCCCAGACCGACTACTCGGGCTACCCCGACTGCCGCGACTCCTTCGTCCGCTCGCTCAACGTCACGCTCAACCTGGCCATGGACGAGCAGTTCGTGGTCCACACGCCGCTCATGTGGCTCGACAAGGCCGAGACCTGGGCCCTGGCCGACGAGCTCGGCGTCTTTGACCTCGTGCGCCACCGCACCCTCACCTGCTACAACGGCATCCCCGGCGACGGCTGCGGACACTGCCCCGCCTGCCACCTGCGCCGCGAAGGACTCGAGACGTACCTGCGGCAACGCGAGGCACGCACGGAGCACCACGAGGCACGCACGTAGCACCACGAGGCGCACACGGAGCACCACGAGGCGGAATAACAGGCGTTCAACGTGGAGGCCCGAAGGGCTGACCTTTAGCTCATAGCCCAGGCCGCAAGGCCTGGGTGGCGCAAGCGACGGACGATGAGCCCTGTAAGGGCGGCACCCCTATACCCCAGCCCAGCCACCGGTATACGCCCGCATAATGCTGCCGCCCCTACGGGGCTCATCGTATATCCCCTGGCCTACCCAGGGCTTCACCCTGGGCTATGGGCTGAAGGTCGGGCTTTCAGCCCTCTCCCTTGAACGCCCGTCCCACGCCCGTCCCACGCCCGCCCCGCACATTGCCCGCCCGCAACAACACCCCTCTGTCCCTGCTTTTACCGCCCCCCCGCCGCACATTCCCCGCCCGAAACAAAACCAACCCCTAACTCCAAAAACCATCACCCATGCGCGAAGACCTCACCCTCACCGCCCTCGGCCGCAAGACCGAATACAAGAGCGACTACGCTCCCGAAGTGCTCGAAACCTTCGACAACAAACACCCCGACAACGACTACTGGGTGCGCTTCAACTGCCCCGAGTTCACCTCGCTCTGCCCCATCACGGGACAGCCCGACTTCGCCGAAATCCGCATCTCCTACCTCCCCGACCGCCGCATGGTCGAGAGCAAGAGCCTCAAGCTCTACCTCTTCAGCTTCCGCAACCACGGCGACTTCCACGAAGACTGCGTGAACATCATCATGAAGGACCTCATCCGCCTCATGGACCCGAAATACATCGAGGTCACGGGACTCTTCACCCCCCGCGGCGGCATCAGCATCCACCCCTACGCCAACTACGGACGCCCCGGCACGCCCTACGCCGACCTCGCCGCCTACCGCCTGCGCCAGCACGACCTGTAGCCTCCGCACGCGCGGCGCGCACGCGTTAGGGCACGAAATGCAAAACCCGCGCGACAAACCCCGCACGTACGGAAAAAATATTCTAAAAACATCTCACTTTTCTTCTCATTCTCTTGCACTTTCGCCTCCTTCGCCCTACCTTTGCAGTGCAATTAGGAAATACAAGACCAACACAAAGATTAGACCACAAGATAGGTAAAGATTGTTATTCAGAAAGGTGAATGCCGCCCGCGCGGCCGCTGGCCTCAAAATGAAAGGTAAAAGTTTGTAGAAGGTAACAGTTAGATGGATGGCTCAAACAGAGCCGCGGTGGCAAGCCCCCTGGGTGCGCCACCTTCGAAAAGGGCGGAAGCCCTTTTTTTCGTGCCCTGCGCTTCCTGCCGGAGGGGAGTGCTTTTCAAGAAGAAAGGCTGCGCACGGCCCGGGCAAATACAAAAACCTTCGCCTTTCCTTTTGCCCAGCGCACGCTTTTCCCTAATTTTGCGGCCAAACCAAAACAAACACAATGGAACAAAACAAATTTGCCCGCACGCTGGTGACGGCAGCCCTGCCCTACGCCAACGGCGGTGTACACATAGGCCACCTCGCCGGCGTCTACGTCCCGGCCGACATCTACGTCCGCTACCTCCGCCTCAAGGGCCGCGAGGTGCTCTTCATCTGCGGTTCCGACGAGCACGGCGTGCCCGTCACCATCCGCGCCCGCAAGGAGGGCTGCACGCCGCAGGAAGTGGTGGACCGCTACAACCGCATCATCGCCGACAGCTTCCGCGACTTCGGCATCTCGTTCGACAACTACGGACGCACCACCTCCGCCGTCCACCGGCAGACCGCTTCCGACTTCTTCCGCCACCTCTATGAAAAAGGAGAGTTCGTGGAGCAGGAAAGCGAACAGTACTACGACGAGGAGGCACACACCTTCCTCGCCGACCGCTACATCACGGGCGAATGCCCCCACTGCCACGCCGAGG
>CAMGGA010000178.1 GCA_946055515.1 uncultured Bacteroidales bacterium | reverse complement strand
GCGTTCAACGTGAGGGCTGAAAGCCCGACCTTTAGCCCATAGCCCAGGCTGCAAGATCTGGGTGGTTTTCACGTACACAATGCCAGCGTTCAACGTGAGGGCTGAAAGCCCGACCTTTAGCCCATAGCCCAGGCTGCAAGGCCTGGGTAGTCGGATGCCAACAAAATGAGCCCTGAAGGGGCGGCACCCTTATTAGTCCGCATAGAGGTGTCGCCTCTTCAGGGCTTATTGGATGTAGCCCGAACCAACTCAGGGCTTCACCCGCAGCGATGCGCTGAAAGTCAGCCCTCCAGGCCTCCCCGTTTGAACGCATACGCTTCGCACCATACCAGCCACCCCACAGCCATACCATCTACCCCTTCTTGTTTATGACAATGCCATTCGAAATCCGATAAGAGTAACTTTATAACCTCATAACCTGCGCGAAGCGCAACACCTCATAACCCATATATATATACGTAATTTAAGGGCGAAAAAAAACCTTCACAGCTTCACAAAGCGACCGTTTTGCGCTGAAAACCATGGAGAAAAGGTGTGAAGGGTAAACTACAAAACCTTCACAGGTTTTCCCGCATGGGGACACACCCACCACACGCGCGCGGAAACGCGTGAAGGCTCAGAAGTTTTACCTTCACACTGTTTTGCACTGAGTTTCAGAGTAAAACAGCCGCTTCGTGAAGCTGTGAAGGCTTTTTTCGGGACTTAAAATACGTATATTATACGCGCGAAAAGGGTCTCAAAAAGGCTTCACCACACCCTTCACGCCTTCACATCCGCGCCCTGCACCCGCTCCGCCGGGCGGGCAGAAGCGTTTGCTTTCCGATCGCGAAGAATTGCATATACTGAGCGCTTTTTGAGCTGAATGGTGAACCGAGAAATAGCAATTTTGGCCGCCCCAAAAAGGGTAGCTTTAACTTTTTCTTTATATTTTTTGAAAACAATCTCTTTTTGTTTATATTTGCCGCGGAAATGTCATCACAAGAACTTCTAAGCTAAACTCCAAAGCTGACAAGGGGAGGTTCGTGCCATTTTCTTTCGTTTAAAGCCTATATTCACACTACTCAACAGATATACACTTATGAAACTACTCAAAAGCCTGACCCTTCTGGTAATGTGTTCTCTCTGCCAGTGGGTCAATGCACAACCTATCCGCCGCGCCGATGCGGGACAAAATTTCTTCTCCGCACAGAAGAAGGCCCTGACGGCCGTGCAGGCGAAGGCCGGCGTAACAGAGGAAACGTGGGTTCCGCTCGGTACGGGACAAATGCGCGACGACTTCTTCACGACCCTCTACCTCGTGGAATGCCTCGAATTTGACGTGGAAGTGGAGGCGAGCGAAAGCCGCCCGGGCGTGTACCGCGTGGTCAATCCCTACCGCAACTATCCCTTCACCGCCGTGGAAACCGCTGACGAGGACGTCTACCTCGAAGTGAACGCCTCTGACCCCGACCACGTCTATCTCGGACGCTGCAACACGGGCTTCGACTTTCGCGACGGCGCCATGGAAATCTACTCCATCGCCGGCTACAAGTTCGACCACGAGGGCAACCTCGACGGGGCCATCGAGGACGGCGCCTGCGGCGTGCTCCGCAACGGCCACATCACGTTCCCCGTGTCCTCGCTCCTTATCAAATACGACTTCGCACCGGACGACCAGTGGCGCTTCGCCAACACCAACGGCAAGTTCCGCCTGAAGCTGCCCGACGCACCGGACCTCGACGTGGACGTACGCATCAACGGCCTCGCCGAAGGCAAGGAGAACAAGATTTCGACCTACATCACGGTGGGTGACAGCTGCGAAAAGGTGCGCGTGGCCATGTTCCACGGCGACGCCAGCAACGACTCGCTCGCGCTGATGTACGAAGGCAAGTGCAACTACCAGGACATCACGGCTTCGGGCGAGGTGGAACTGGACTATTTCACCGACGACGTATATACGGTCATCGCCGTGCCCTACTACAAAGGCGAACCCTTTACGCCGGCCTATGTGACGCAGGAACTGAAGTACTACAACGTGGGCTGGAAATCGCTCGGCCTGGGCACCTACACGGAAGCCTTCCTCGCCGACTGCGAAATGAACATCGCGGGCATCGAAAGCTGTACCTTCAGCGTGGCAGTGGAGGAAAGCACGGACCGACCGGGCTACTTCCGCCTCGTGGACCCCTACGGCGACAACTATCCCTACTCCAACTCGCTCTCGTACGACTACACGCGCCACTACTACATGGAAATCGACGCCACGGACCACAACCGCGTGTACATCAAGCAGATGGAGAACGGCTGCGGCTACGACATGGGCTACGGACGCATCGTGCTCTGGTCGCGCGCCGACCGCGCCCTCAACGACGGCAAGACGAAGGAGGAGGTGAAGGAACTCGGCTACTTCGGCAAACTCGAAGGCAACGAGATCACTTTCCCCAAGGACATGCTGCTCATCCGCTTCATCGACGTGGCCAACACGCCCTGGTACTGGGCCAACCTCTCGAACATCTTCAAGATTGTGCTGCCCGAAGGTGCCTACACGGGCATCGCCACTGCTCCCGCCACGGAGGCTGAAGGCGAACCTGCCTTCTTCGACCTCCACGGACGCCGCGTCAATCCCGACAACCTGGGCCAAGGCGTGTACGTGAAAGTGCAGGGCCAAAAGGCACAGAAATTCATTGTGAAATAAATCTATCTTTATTATCAACCCCGCCGTCCTGCGACTTGCCGCCGCAGGACGTTATAAATCTTTTTCAGCTTATGAGAAAAGCTACATTACTACTCGGCTTCCTGCTCTCCATGGTGGCTACGGTGGCTACGGCTCAGGTGAAGGTGAAGAAGGGCTTCCCCGAACTCTTCCCGAAGCGCCCCGTGCTCAGCCAGCCGGCCAAGGCAGCAGGCCTGAACGACGTGAAACTGAAGGGCGTGGAATGTTTCGCCGCCACTCAGACCGACGCCA
>CAMGGA010000177.1 GCA_946055515.1 uncultured Bacteroidales bacterium | reverse complement strand
TTGGGCGCAAGCCGTGATTTGCGCCTTCTTCCCCATTTCCTTAAATCTCCTCCCCCCGCACGATGCCGTGCGCCACCGCATAGATGGTCAGTGCCGCCACGCTGCGCGTGCCCAGTTTCTCCGCCAAGTTCTTCCGGTGCGTGATCACCGTGGCCAGGCTCACCCCCAGATGCTCGGCAATCACCTTGTTGATGTGGCCGCTCACCACCTCCTTCAGCACCTCCCGTTCGCGTGGCGTCAGGCGGGGTGGGGCAGTGGCCGGCTCGTTCCCCTTGGCGTGCCGCGCCTGTCTCACCGCTTCCGGTTCCTCGCCGTGTGCGTGGTGGGAGCGGTGCGCCAGCGAAACGATGGAGTGCACCAGGTCCTCCTCCGGCAGCAACACGTTCAGCGTGTGGAAGCCCTGCGGCAGGTGGCCCGTCTCGTCGCCGTGCACCAGCACGATCGTTTTCGCCTGTCGCGCCAGGAAATACGCCGCACCCGCCAGCACCTCCGAGGCCGAAACGAAATAGTGGAAAAACGAATCCGCTTCGGACTCAGAGGCCAAGTCCGCAAAGCGAGGAAACAGACAAATCTCCGCCCCGGGCATCATTCGGCGGATGATGTCCGAAAGGCCGATGCCGGCCAATGTGTTGGGCGTGACGATAGCGATGGCGGGGTGCTGCATACCGTTCATCGAGCGTTAGTTCACCACCAGTTGCGGGAAATATTCGCGGAGAATGCCCTCGGCGCGTGCCAGTTGTTCGGGCGTGTTCTCCTTCACGTCGGGCAGCTTGTATTCCCAGCCCAGCGCCTCGTACTTGTGCACCCCGAGTCGGTGGTAAGGCAGCAGTTCCACGCGTTCAATCTGCTTATAGTCCTTGAAGTGTTCGCCCAGCGCGCGCAAGTCCGCTTCCATGTCGCTCAGTCCCGGCACCAGCACGTAGCGGAGCCAGAACGGGTGTCCCGTTTCCTCCAGCCACGCCGCCGTGCGCAGCGTCTGCTCGTTGGGGCGCGCCGTGATTTTCTCGTGTTGGGCCGGATTGATTTCCTTCACGTCGAGCAGGATCAGGTCAGCCAGCGAGAAGAGTTCCTCCACGTGCTTGTTCCACACCCCGCCGTTCGAGTCCACGCAGATATGCAGCCCCGCCTTTTTGAGCTCCTTGAAGAGCGGCACGAGCGCCTCCGCCTGCACGGTCGGTTCGCCTCCCGAGAAAGTGATGCCCCCGCGTTTGCCGAAGAAAGGCTTCATCGAGACAGCCTGTTCGAGGATATACGAAGGGTCGGTCAGCTTGCTTTCCCTCACGGCGTCGATGGTGTCGGGGTTGGCACAGTAGAGGCAGCGGAAGGGGCAGCCTTGGAGAAACACCACGTAGCGCAGTCCCGGCCCGTCGAAGGTGCCCATGGACTCATAGCTGTGAACGCGTATTTGCATAATCGGTCAGTTCAAGGTGAATAAAAACGTAGATAACGAAGCAAAGGTACTATAAGGAAAGGGGAAAATGCTATCTTTGCACCGAATTTTTCAGAAAATCCTCCGAAACATGTCAAAAGAAACGGTAATCCTCACAGGCGACCGTCCCACGGGCCGCCTCCACATAGGCCACTACGTCGGTTCGCTCAAGCGCCGCGTAGAACTGCAGGACGCAGGCGATTTCAAGAAAATGTTTGTCTTCATCGCCGATGCCCAGGCCCTCACGGACAACATCGACAATCCCGAGAAAGTACGCCAGAACGTCATCGAAGTAGCCCTCGACTACCTCGCCGTAGGTCTCGACCCGTCCAAGATCACCATCTTCATCCAGAGCCAGATACCCGAGCTCTGCGAACTCTCCTTCTACTTCATGGACCTCGTCACCGTGAGCCGTCTGCAGCGCAACCCCACCGTCAAGACCGAGATAGGCATGCGCGGCTTCGAGTCCAGCATCCCCGTAGGCTTCTTCACCTATCCCATCTCCCAGGCTGCCGACATCGCCGCCTTCCGCGCCACCACCGTGCCCGCGGGTGAAGACCAGAAGCCCATGCTCGAGCAGGCCACCGAAATCGTGCGCCGCTTCAACTACATCTATGGCGACACCCTCGTCGAGCCCTCCATCCTCCTGCCGCAGAACCAAGTGTGCTGCCGCCTGCCGGGCACCGACGGCAAGGCCAAGATGTCCAAGAGCCTCGGCAACTGCATCTACCTCGCCGAGACCGCCCAGGAAGTGAAGAAAAAGGTGATGTCGATGTACACCGACCCCCTCCACGTTCACGTCGAAGACCCCGGCCACCTCGAGGGCAATGCCGTCTTCACCTATCTCGACGCCTTCTGCCAGCCCCAGCACTTCGGCGAGTTCTGGCCCGACTATGCCAACCTCGACGAAGTCAAGGAACACTACCAGCGCGGCGGCCTGGGCGACATGAAAGTCAAGAAGTTCCTCAACAACATCCTCCAGGCCGAGCTCGAGCCCATCCGCCAGCGCCGTGCCGAGTTTGAGAAAGACATCCCCGCCGTCTACGAAATGCTCCGCAAGGGCTGCGAAGAAGCCCGCGAAGTGGCCGCCCAGACCCTCGACGACGTGCGCCGCGCCATGAAGATAAACTACTTCGACGACGCCGAACTCATCGCAGAGCAGAGCAAGCGATTTGCCCGATAAGTCCCCTTTCCCCTTCCTCCGAAGGCGCGAAGCAGGCACAAAGGCATAGAAATCACGCCAAAACCTTGTGACAATTCAAAAAGTTTGCATACCTTTGCACCCCGAAGATTGAAGAGCCCCCTCTTCACTCCTCTTCAGCAGGGGCCGGAACAGCCGTTTCCGAAGCCTGCGAAGCCAAAGACAACAAACAAAAAACAGCATAAACACAATGAAAAGAACATTCCAACCCCACAACCGCAAGAGAAACAACAAACATGGTTTCCGTCAGCGCATGCAGACGGCTAATGGTCGCCGCGTATTGGCCGCTCGTCGTGCCAAGGGCCGCAAGAAGCTGACCGTTTCCGA
>CAMGGA010000176.1 GCA_946055515.1 uncultured Bacteroidales bacterium | reverse complement strand
TGATCGGTGTGCGCAACAACTCCCGCACCGTGCAGAACGTGGAAGTCTGGGCCAATGAGCTCCGCCTGCAGCAGTTCACCAACAAGGGGGGCTGGGCAGCACGCTCGCAGCTCAACCTGCAACTCTCCGACGTGGCCACAGTCAATCTCACGGGCCACGTGGAGACCGAAGGTTTCGGCGGTCTCGAGGAGACGGTGAGCCAGCGCCGCGACGACAACCTGTTGGAATACTCTGTCACCACACAGGTGCAGGCGGGCAAGTTCCTGCCCGAAAAGGCCAAGCTCAATGCGCCGATTTATTACTCCTACAGCCGTCAGCGCACTTCGCCGCGCTACAATCCCCTGGATACCGACATGGAACTCGAAGAGGCCCTCAACGGTCTGGCCACGAAGCACGAAAAGGATTCCCTGAAGAACATTGCCGAGAAAGTGGTGGTGAACAAGAACTTCAGTGTCTCGGGTGTCCGCTTCAACATCGCCACCAAGCGCCACCCCATGCCTTACGACCCGGCGAACTTTACCTTCGGCTATGCCTATTCCATTCGCCACACGACGGGAGAGACCACGGCGTGGGAGAAAGACCAGTCGTGGAAGTATTCCTTCAACTACTCCTGGTCGCCCAATTTCAAGCCCTTCGAGCCGTTCGGCAAGATGAAGAGCAAGTCGAAGTGGCTGAAGATTGTGAAAGAGCAGAGTTTCAACTACTTGCCCCAAAACATTTCCTTCAACTCCGACATCACCCGCTCCTACTACGAACTCCAGGAGCGCGACATGGAGCAGCTCGACAATTCGACGCTTCCCCTCAGCTGGAGCAGCGACTTCCTCTGGAACCGCAGTTTCCAGTTGCGCTGGGACTTTACGAAGACCATCCATGCTAACTTCTCCTCGGGGACGAACGCTGAAATCGAACAGCCCTACACGGCGGTGAACAAGGAACTCTACCCCGACCGCTACACCGCCTGGAAGGACTCTGTATGGAACAGCATACGCCACCTCGGCCGCCCGCTCACTTACCAGCAGAATTTCGACCTCACGTGGAAAGTGCCCATCAACAAAATCCCCGCCTTCGACTGGGTTACGACCGACCTCGCCTACAACGCCACTTACAACTGGGCGCGCGGCACGGAACTGGCCGACGGCACGTCGATGGGCAACACAATCTCCAATTCGCGCAACATCACCGCGAACGGGCGCCTCAATCTCGTCACCCTCTACAACCATGTGCCCTTCCTCAAGGCCGTGAACAAGAAGTACGAGACTGCCCCTAAGGACAAGAAGGGCAGCGACGCCGACAAGAAGAAAAACTTCGAGAAGGAAATCGTGCTGAAGGCCGACACGACGCAAGTGCTCTTGCACAACCAGCGCACCAAACAGCTGCGCGTGGTGGCCCTGCGCCCCGACGGCACACGCTACCCCTTGCGCTACAAAGTGCTGGACAACAACAAGATTACCATCCTCTCGCAGGATACGGCCCGCATCAAGGTCATCGTCACGCCGAAGAAGCGCCTCGAGGACCAGGCTTGGTACAAAGGCGTGCAGTTCGGCTCGCGCTTCCTCATGATGGTGCGCAATGTGAGTCTTACCTATTCCAACAAGTCGAACCTCAACCTCCCGGGCTTCATGCCCGAGATTGGCGACGTGTTTGGCCAGACGAACGGAGCGGCAGGCATGGCACCGGGCCTTGACTTCGCATTCGGCCTTACCGGCGAGAACTACATCCGCCGTGCCGCAGAGCGAGGCTGGTTGCTCATGACCGACAGCATCATCACGCCCGCCACGGCGAGCCGCACCGAAGCCCTGCAGCTGAAGGTGACCCTCGAGCCTTTCCGCGATGTGAAGATTGACCTCAACGCCACGCGCAACCGCAACTTCAACCGCAGCATCCAGTACATGTTCGACGGAATGCCCACTATGGAGAGCGGTTCGTTCAACATGACTACCATCTCCATCGCCTCCGCCTTCGAGGGCACGGGTTCGCCCGACAAGGGATACCACTCCAAGACCTTCACCAAGTTCGTGCGCTCCCTGGAGAGCCGCCGCTTGCAGCTCGAGGCACGCTACGCCGGCGCCGTCTATCCCGACGGAACCCTGCTGGCGGGACAGCCCTTCGACCCTGCCAACGGAACGGTCAGCGCCTATTCGCCCGACGTGATGATTCCTGCCTTCCTCGAAGCCTACACCGCCAGCGGCGGCAAGGGCGGCATTTTCCCCAAAGTGACCGCCATGCTCCCCAACTGGAGCATCACCTACGGCGGCTTGGCCAAGTTGCCCCGCATGAAGGAAGTGTTCAAGAGCTTCAACCTCAACCACGCCTACAAGAGCGTTTACTCCGTGGGTTCGTACAACACCTTCACGAGCTACATGGAGTACATGAACGGCCTCGGCTTTATCAACGATGTCACCACGGGCGTGCCCGTTCCGAGCGGCATGTTCGACGTGACCACGGTGAGCATCAACGAGAGCTTCTCGCCCCTCTTCGGTGTGGACATGACCTTCTTTAACAACATCACGGCAAAGGTTGAGTGGCGCAAGACCCGTGTGCTCTCGCTCAGCATGACTTCTATGCAAATCAACGAGACCCGTTCGAACGACTTCGTGATAGGCTTGGGCTACAAGATGACCAATGTAAATCTCTTTGCCCCCAAACGCACCGTGCGTTCACGCGGCAAGAAATCCGGCACGGAAAAGCAAACGCAGACCAACGCCAGGGGCTTCTCCAACGACCTCAACCTCCGCCTCGACGTGACCATCCGCAACCAGGCTGCGCTCAACCGCGACATCCTCACCGAACTCACGCAGGCCACGAGCGGCAACAAGGCCGTGCAGATCAGCTTCTCGGCCGACTATGCGCTGAGCAAGTTCCTCACCCTCACGGGCTACTACGACCGCCAGATGAACAAGCCCTTGCTCACCTCCTCGTCCTATCCCGTGACCACGCAGGATTTCGGCGTGAGCCTCAAGTT
>CAMGGA010000175.1 GCA_946055515.1 uncultured Bacteroidales bacterium | reverse complement strand
CGTCCCGTGTGGCCGAAGCCGCCGGTGCCGCGTTCCGTCTCGTCGAGGCATTCCACGGCTTCCCACTCGGCCTGTGCGTAGCGGGCAATGACGAGTTGGGCAATGCGGTCGCCGTCCTGCACGGTGAAAGGTTCGGTCGAGAGGTTCACGAGGATGACGCCGATTTCGCCGCGGTAGTCCGCATCGATGGTGCCCGGGGTGTTGAGCAGCGTGATGCCGTGTTTCAGGGCCAGGCCCGAGCGCGGCCTTACTTGGGCCTCGTAGCCCTCGGGCAGCGCGATGAAGAGCCCCGTCGGCACCAGGCGGCGCTCCATGGGCGCCAGCACGATGGGTTCCGCGAGGTTGGCGCGCAAGTCCATTCCCGCGCTCAGCGCCGTGGCGTAGTGGGGGAGGGGATGGGCGGAGCGGTTTACGATTTTGATTTTCATCGTGAAAGTATCGGTTTTTAGGGAGCAAAAGTACATCTTTTGGCATAAACAATCCCTTCTTTGGGTTTGAAAATACAGAAATCGCTATTTTTGCCCTCTACGCAGCGGGTGCGGCCCTGCTCCCGCCCGAAACTTCCAAAACTTTCTCCCGATGAACTGGCAAACCCTCATTTCCTCGCGCCGCTACGGCAAGTCGAACGCTCCCCGCCCGCTCGAGGAGCGCCGCACGGAGTTCCAGCGCGACTACGACCGACTCATCTTCTCCGCCGCCTTCCGCCGTATGCAGAACAAGACCCAGGTGTTTCCCCTCCCGGGCAGCATCTTCGTACACAACCGCCTCACCCACAGCCTCGAGGTGTCGAGCGTGGGGCGTTCGCTCGGCACCGACGTGGCGCGCGAGCTCGTGCGGCTCCACCCCGGGCTGGAGCAGACCGAAATCACGGGCATGGGGGCCATAGTCAGTGCCGCCTGCCTCGCCCACGACCTGGGCAACCCGCCCTTCGGCCATTCGGGCGAGCGGGCCATACGCACCTTTTTCTCCGAGGGCGAGGGCAGTCCGCTGCGCCGCTACGTCAGTCCCGGGGGGCAGGAGCTCTCGGAGCAGGAGTGGCTCGACTTCACCCGCTTCGACGGCAACGCCAACACCTTCCGCCTGCTCACCCACCACTTCAACGGACGCCGCCGCGGGGGCTTCGTGATGACCTATGCCACCCTGGCCTCCGTGGTGAAATACCCCTACGGCTCGGAGCGCGCCGTGGCCAAGCCCAAGTTCGGCTTCTTCGAGCAGGAGCGCAACACCTACCTCACCATCGCCCGCGAGCTGGGCATCGAATGCCTCGAGGCCGATGCCGCCGGATTCTCCGTGCGCTATGCACGCCACCCGCTGGTCTACCTCGTGGAGGCGGCCGACGACATCTGCTATGAAATCATGGACATCGAGGACGCACACAAGCTCCGCCTGCTCTCCGACGAGCAGACTGCCGAACTCTTCCTCGCCTTCTTCGAGCCCGGCGAGGCGAGCCGCCTCACCGAAAGCTACGGCTACGAGACCGACACCGACGACCGCATCGTCTACTACCGTTCCTGCGTCATCAATGCGCTCGAGCGGGCCTGCGTGCGCATCTTCGTGGACCACGAGGCGGAAATCCTGGCGGGCACTTTCCAGGGCTCGCTCATAGGCCACCTGCCGCCGCGCCTGCTCGGTGCCTACCGCCGCTGCGAGGAGGTGGCGGCCACGCGCATCTACCGCTGCAAGGAGGTGACGGACGTGGACCTGGCCGGTTACCGCATCATCTACACGCTGCTCTCGCTCTTCACCGATGCGGTGCTCTATCCCGCAAAGGCTTATTCGCAGCTGCTTCTGGCGCAGGTGCCTTCGCAGTACGAGGTGCGCCACCTGCGCCTCGGCCACCGGCTCATGGCGGTGCTGGACTTCCTTTCGGGCATGACGGACGTGTATGCGCTCGACCTTTACCGCAAGATCAATGGCCATTCGCTCCCGAGCGTGTAGCGGCGACACAGAACCTTGCACACGTTTTTGGTGAATTTGTGCCAATTAGAAGGCAAAAAGCGACCCGAAAGCAGAAAAATCTTTCTTTTTAAAGAAAAAATCTGCTTTTTGTTAGGTCACTTTTTGCTTTTTTGTACATTTGCGGCGTAATCATAGACGCGAAACTAAACTGTCGTCTACTTACGCTTCCGCCTCCCGCGGACCCTCTTATAGCAAACTCTTAAACAACATGTATAACTAAAAACTTAAACGTTATGAAAAGAACTATTACTTTACGTTATCTTTTCACCCTCTGCGTGATGACGCTCGTCTCCGCGTTCTGTGGGGGTAACCTGGCTTTGGCGGAAACAAAAACGGCTTATTTTAATGCTGCAGATTATGCCGCAGCAAATAATTGGAAAAACAACCAGTACTTGAATGCTGTAACTATTGTTGTTGGTGATATGTCTATGACATTTAGTTATGGCTCAGGAACTAAAGAGTCCTCTTATAAAGATTATTCTAAAAGTGGTGGATACAAATATTTAAGGCTAAATAAAAACACAGACTTTACTGTTTCTGTGGGAAATAGCTATGTTATAAAAAAAATATCTTTTAGTACATATACGAATGGGTATTGGGCACGACCTATAGCTGATTCTGAAAGTGGTGGCTCTTTTACTGATGACTACAATTGGAAAGCTGGCGCAACAGCTCCTTCTTCTATAAAATTTACAATACCTTCAACGTCAGATTGTTATCTTACCGAAATGACGGTAGAGTATGAAGCACCCGTATCAGATGAGAAGCAGGACGTAACGTTGAGCATGTCTGAGTCTGGACACATCGATTTGTTCGAAACCTATCAGGCTTCTGCAACTGTGAATGTACCTGATGGAGGTGATGCAGCTACGGGTGCAATTACTTATTCAATTATTGACCCTACATCTGGTGAAGAAATCTCCCCCGACGGTGTTACCTTGGAAAATGGCTTGTTTACTGCAGGCAAGACAGAAGGAACTTACACTATCAAGGCAACCTTTGCAGGAGATGATAATTAC
>CAMGGA010000174.1 GCA_946055515.1 uncultured Bacteroidales bacterium | reverse complement strand
CAGCGGAGGATGGTGTTGCCTTCTTCGACCTTGAATCCCACGATGATGTTCCACGCAAGGGCTTCGTTGCCATAGTATTCGAGAGAGGCGGGAATCACCACATCGGTTGCAAGGAATGCCATGTACGATAAGGCATCTTCGCCCAGATACTTGAGAGTGGAAGGGAGTACCGTAGTGTCGAGATATGCCTTCGAGTTGCAGTTGAGGGCATAGTAGCCGATATATTCGGTCACGGGAGAGAGGTGGATCTTCCGTACATTATTACAGCCATAGAAGGCATCGGCGTCTATGTAGGTCACCTTGTCGGGCAAGATGATGCTGTCGAGAGCGCAGTAGCTGAAGGCATTGTCCCCAATCTTCTTGAGGTTCTTTGGCCATTGGAAGTCGCGGAGATTTGAACAGTTATAAAAGGCTTGTGAGTCGATGGTTTCCAGTTCACAGTCCTTGGCCTCGACGGAAGAAATCTTGGAACTGGAGAACGCGCTGTTCTGCAGATAGCGGAGTGTGGAGGGCAAGACGACAGTTTCGTACGAAGAGCGGTAGAAAGCATTCGAAGCGATACCTACCACCTTGTAGGTCTTCCCGCCATGTTCCACTTCGGCAGGAATTTCAAGACGGGAATCCGTGAGGGAGCAGCCTCTAAGGATTACTTCGTCCGCGTCGTCGGCGTTGATTTCCACCTCGTAGTTGAAGCCGTCTTCTGTGAAGAAAACTTCGCGGGCGGGGAGGTCTTCCACGATGTTTTGGTAATCTTTCCAGAATTTGGCAGTTTCATACGCTGCCTTCGAACCTACGGGCACGTGGAGCACGGCCTCATCGGCTATCTGCTGTGGCACTTTGTTGATGACGATAGTGGGCGGCACCACGGCGAGCGAGTTGATTTCGCGCAGCGCATACGACCCCTCCAGCGAAAAGATGGTGGATCTTTGGAAGTCGGCGGGGAAAGTGATGCTCTTCAGCAGGGGGTGCTTGCTGGCATACAGGCACACATTCTTCAGGGATTTCGGAAGCTGGAAGTCCGTGAGGAACAAGAGGGGCAGTGCAGCGTAGTGGTATTTGAAGTCGTAGCTCTTGTTCTGGTCATAGACCTCGGTGAGGTCGAGGTGGCGCAGAGAGAGGAGCTGTCCGAAAAGGAAGTCCGCGTCGACATCCAAGAGCGGGCCTTCCAGCGTGAGCTCGGCCACCGTTTCGGGCCGGTCGGTCACGGAGCGGATGTATTCCTCCAGCGTCTGGCCCTGGCCCAGGGTGAAGCGCAGGCCCTTCACCATCTCGCTTTCGGTGAGCGTGTGGATAGACAGTTTGTGCGGTTCGGCAGTGGTGTAGAGGCTTGTGTAGTAGACCTTTCCGTCGACGATGCTGTCGGGAGCGTAGAGCTGGCCGTCAATCTGGAAGGTCAGCACGTCCTTGCCCTCGGGCAGCTTCACGCTGCACACGTAGGGGTGGAACAGGATGGGGTTGCCCTGGAAGAGGAGGTTGGGCTGCATGTTTTCGATTTCGAGTCCCTGCTCCACGTCAGCCTGGAGCTGCACGTGGGGCGGTTCGTAGCCCACGGCGGGCAGACGGTCGTTGCCTTCCTTCAGGGAGCGGAGGGGCATCCACGCACCTTTATCTCCAGTCTTGCCCCTCAGGGTGAGGTAGTCGCCCTCGGCGGCATCGACCGTGGGGTTGCAGCTGAGGTAGACATTGTCGTTCGAGTAGTTCAAAGCGTAGTAGGCCAACCAGTCCTTCACCTGCCCTTCGGCGTTGCACAGCACCACGGCGGCAGTGTCGGGTCCTGATCCGGTCAGGTAGTCCAAGTTCGAGATGTACAGCCCGAAAGGCTTCCCGGCCTGGATGTCGGAGTGGGTGGAAATGATGCCCGTGTAGTTGTTGTCCCGATTGCTCTGAATGATGATGTTCGAGTAGTTCTCGCTCTCTGCTTCGGGTTCGATTTGGCAAATGGCGTAGCTGATATACTGGTACTTGCGGTCCCCCTTATACGTATTGTAGAGGATGTAGTAGCCGTTGTAGTCGCCGTTGCTGCCCCAGTTGATGTGGGCAAACTCGTTGTAGTAGCCGTCAATCACGAACGCCGTACTCCTATCGTGGGAGGAATTCACTGCACAGTAGAGCACCGGACGGTTCGCGTCGATTTCAGCTATGTAATCTTCTATTTCTCGCGATTCTGTGAAAGTCAGGCCGGGATAGTAACTGAAGTATTTGTAGAACATCTTCCTCACTTTTCCGCTGCTGTAGCTGGTGCCGCTGTTTGTGTAATTGATTTCTGAGCCCAAGCTCAGGTCATACATGATTTGGGCCACGGCATCGGCCTGCGCCTCGCTGTAGCTGCCCTCGTCGAAGCGGGCGGGCAGTGAGGACCAGTCGTAGTGCGACTGGGAGAAGTCACAGTCGAACTGCTTGCCGTCGTCGTTGGTGTAGCTCACGCTCCCTTTTCCCTGGGCGGGCCACTGGTGGTAGTTCATGATGATGGCCGAAGCCACGATGGATGAGGGCACGTTCTTCCCGTACGGAATGAGTTTGTTGAACGGAGCCTCGCTGCCCCACTCGGCGGTGGGCAGGAGTTTTTCCTTCACAACGGGCACAGCCGTTGTGCGCTTGGCCTTGCAGGACGTTGCGCGGGGATCTTCCTGCATAAGCTCGAACTGTTCCTGGTAGATGTCGAGCATCGTGAGTAGACCCTCGGGCATTTCGCCCGAGCTGAGGCGGTTGGTATAGCCGAGCACTTCGGGCATGCGGTAGTCGCCGGAGACGATGACAAGTTCGTTGTTCTCATCGTTCTCTATGAGGTAGTAGGCGTTGGCGGTGGCATGGCTCGCTCCGGGAGCCTTGGCCAAGCCCTTCAGGGGCAGTTCGGCCAGTTTGAGTTTCGAGGCAGCGATCTCACCGCCCGCGTGCTTCCGGGTCAGGAAACCTTGTGCCGCGGTGAGTGCATCCGCTTCGGTGCGCTGTTGCGCTTGGGACGGGAGTGGCAGGAGCCATCCCGCGCCCAGCGCAAGGCAGAGAGTATAAAGCGTTCTTCTCATGGTGATAGGTATTTGAAATAAAAAAGTT
>CAMGGA010000173.1 GCA_946055515.1 uncultured Bacteroidales bacterium | reverse complement strand
GTGCTGGCCAACCTGCTCTCCACGGCAGGACTGACCGAAGGACGCGACTTCACGCTCCAACAACACGTGACGGGCGAAACGGGAACGGCGGCCATCCCCGACGTGGTGGTGCATCTGCCCGAACGCCGCAACGTGATCATCGACAGTAAGGTGTCGCTGAAGGCTTACGCGGAGTATGTGGCGGCCGACGAAGCCGATGTGCAGGCACAAAAGCTGAAAGAGCACGTGCGCAGCGTGCGGCAGCACATCAAGGAACTCTCGGCGAAAAACTACAACAAGCTCGTGCCGGACAGCATCGGCTATGTGCTGATGTTCATCCCCGGCGAGGCGGCCTACGTGGCGGCAGTGAACGCCGACCCGCAGCTTCCCGCCGATGCCTACGCCGCCCGCGTCATTCTCATCAATCCCACAAACCTGCTCATGGCGCTGCAGCTGGCACACAATCTCTGGCAGAGCGAACTGCAGAGCCGCTCCGTGAGCGAAATCTACACTTCGGCCGAAAAGCTCTACAAGAAGTTCGCCACCTTCGCCCAGAATTTCTCCAAAATCGGCACGGGCCTCGCCCAGCTCCAGCGCACCTACGACGATGCCCAGCGGCAGCTCACCTCGGGCCGCGGCAACATCGTAAGCCAGCTCGAGGGGTGGAAAAAGAAGGGGCTCACGCCGCCCGCCAACCTGCCCGAAGAACTCACACGGGCCGCCGAAGAGTAGCCCGGGGCGGGAGGAGCCGGTGTGCAGCTTCAACCTTTTTCCATGCCTGGGGCTTCATTATTCACAAAACAGGTGCATAAATATGGATAAAAGCTATAAAATTTCCTATATTTTTTGTCAGTTTGCTTGAAAGCCCTACTTTTGCTCTTGCAACAATAACCTATTCACCTATCTAACCAAATGGAAAAAGTAGACCTGCTTGACCTTAAAATCCTCAAGATAATCTCTGTCAATGCACGCATCCCCTTCAAGGACGTTGCCGCCGTGTGCGGTGTTTCGCGGGCAGCCATCCACCAGCGCGTGCAGCGCCTGATCGAAGCCGGCGTCATCACGGGTTCGGGCTACAATGTGTGTCCGAAAAGCATCGGTTACAGCACCTGCACCTACGTGGGCATCAAGCTCGAGCGCGGCTCGATGTACAAGGGTGTGGCCGAGGAACTCGAAAAAATCCCCGAAATCGTAGAATGCCATTTCACGACGGGCCCCTACACCATGCTCATCAAGCTCTATTCGCGCGACAACGAACACCTCATGGACTTGCTCAACAACCGCATACAGGAAATCCAAGGGGTCATCTCCACGGAAACCCTCATCTCCCTGGAGCAGAGCATCAGCCGCACCGTGCCCGTTGTGCTCTCTGAAGAGTAGTGCCGCAAGCAGGACACACCTATTTATATATAGCCGCACTTTCAAGAATCCATGAACCTCTACGGTCCACTCATCGGATTAGCCACCTTTCTCATCATAGGGCTTTTCCATCCCATAGTCATCAAGACAGAGTACTACTTCGGCACGCGTCCGTGGTACTTGTTCCTTCTCGCAGGCATCGGCGCGATTGTCGGTGCCTGCTTCATCGACCACGTGATGGTGAGCGCGTTGCTCGGCGTCACGGGTTTCTCGTGTCTGTGGTCTATCCTCGAACTTTTCGAGCAGCGGCAGCGCGTGAAAAAGGGCTGGTTCCCCAAAGGGCCCGGCCATCGGTCTTAGCAATTTCCCAAACAGACTTTTCGCCATGGCTTCGTTCCAACTCGCGCCGCAGCTCGCCGAACTCCAGCGCAACTTCTCTCCCATACATGACCGGCGCCCACTCATCGCTATCACGGGCAACTTCGCCGACGACCGGCTCCAGCTCCTCCCGGGCTACTTCCGGGCCATCGAGGCCGCCGGAGGCGTGGCCGTCGTGGTGCCCCCGCGACGAGAACCCGACGCTTCGACGGTTGAACTCCTCGACCGCGTGGACGGATTGCTCCTTTCGGGGGGCGCGGACCTCAATCCCCTCTTCTGGGGCGAAGACCCCGTGGAGCGCCTCGGCGGTATCAATCCTGAGCGCGACGCCTTCGAACTGCTCCTGGCCCGACTGGCCTACGACCGCCAAATCCCCATGTTCGGCATCTGCCGCGGCATCCAGGTGATGGCGGCTGCCCTCGGCGGAACGCTCCATCAGGACCTCGCCACGGCACTGCCCGACGTGAAACTGCTCAAACACAGCCAAGACGCGCCGCGGGGCGTGGCTACGCACCGCGTGGAGGCTGTGCCCGACAGCCTTTTGGCACGCTTGCTCGGCGAACAGTTTGCCGTGAACTCCTTCCACCACCAGGCCGTGGCCGAGCCCGGTCCGCACTTCCGCGTGACGGCCCGTTCGGCCGACGGGGTGGTAGAAGCCATCGAGAGCACGGACTTCCAGGATGCCTTCGGCGTGCAGTGGCACCCCGAGTGTTTCCTTCTGGAAGGCGACGCTTCGATGCAACCGCTCTTTGCGCACTTCGTGGACCGCGCCCGGGATTTCCGCCGCGTGCGCCACTTCCACCGCCACCACCTCACGCTCGACTCGCACTGCGACACGCCGATGTTCTTCGGCAAGGGGGTGAAGCTGGACCGCCGCGACCCGCAACTGCTGGTGGATTTCCCCAAAATGCGCGAGGGAATGCTCGACGCCACCATTATGGTGGCCTACCTGCCCCAAGGCGCGCTCACGCCCGAGGGACACGCCGAGGCCCACGCCGAGGCGCTCCGCCTGCTCGACGAGGTAGAAACCCGCGTCGCGGCCGCTCCCGGCGTGGAACTGGCCTGCACGCCCGGCGAACTCCTCGCCAACAAGCACCGCGGCCTGCTCTCCGTGATGCGGGGCATCGAAAACGGCTACGCACTGGGCACCGACATTTCCCAAATAGAGCCTTTGGCGCGCAAGGGCCTGGTCTACGTGACGCTCTGCCACAATGGCGACAACCTCATCTGCGACTCCGCCCGCCGTTCGAAGCAGCTCCACGGCGGACTGTCCGCCTTCGGCCGCGAAGTGGTGGCCGAAATGAACCGCTGCGGCCTCATGGTCGACCTCAGCCACGCCGCGGAGTC
>CAMGGA010000172.1 GCA_946055515.1 uncultured Bacteroidales bacterium | reverse complement strand
TTGATGCCGAAATAGTTGACGCCCCATCCCTTGATGTTGTAGAGCTCCTCGGAATCTTCAATTCTCCATTTTCTCATGCGTGATACTTCTTTTGGTATTTAGAGGGTGAAAAGAGGTGAGTGTCCATTGCTGTCAGCGCATGGGCGAGTGCCCTTGCAGCAGTTCCTTGATGTTATTGGTGACAAAGCCTATTTTGTCGAACGAGTCGAGCACATCGACACAGACATGGTGCTGTGCCTGCTGGTAGAAGGGGCGGCGCTCCTCGAGTTGCTGCTTGACAAAGGTGCGCAACTCCTCGGGCGACTTGCCCTTCAGCAGGGGGCGCTCGCCGCGGCTCATGCTCAAGTGTTGCAGAATGGTCTCGGGCGTTGCCTCGAGGTAGAATGTCTGCGAAACGCTGTTGAGGTAGGCCATGTTGTCGAAATGGCAGGGTGTGCCGCCGCCGCAGGAGAGCACGATGTTTTCAAACTCCGCCACCTCGTGGAGCATGCGCCTTTCGAGGTCGCGGAAGCGCTCCTCGCCTTCTTCGGCAAAGATGCGGGCCACCTTCGTGTGGAAACGCTCCTCGATGTACCAGTCGAGGTCGTAGAAGGTAATGCCCAGCTCCTTGGCCAGTGCCTTGCCCACTGTGGTCTTCCCCACACACATGTAGCCTATGAGCGTGATGCTTTGCATAATCTGTCTGCTATTTCTTCCGCCGTGCCTTGGCTGGTTTCTTCGGCTCGGCCTCGATGATTTTCATACATTCCTCGTAGGTCAGTTCGGCAGCCCGTTCGTGGTCTTTCTTCGCAATCTTGTAGTTGTTGCCTTTGAAGCTGATGTAGGGGCCCCAGCGGCCAGCGCGCACTTCGAGGGACTCGTCTTCTTCGAATTTCTTGAGCAAACTCTTCTCCATGGCTTCGCGCTTGAGGCGAATGAGTTCCATGGCCCGCTCGAGCGTGATGGTATAGGGGTTCTCTTCGGCCGGGATGGAAACGAAGAGTTTGCCGAGCTGCACGTAGGGGCCGAAGCGTCCCGTGTTGGCACGGAGGGTTTCGCCTTCCACTTCGCCCAGTGTGCGGGGAAGTCCGAAAAGCTCGATTGCCTCCTCGAGCGTGATGGTGTCGATGCTCTGCCCCGCCCCGAGGTTGGCAAACAAGGGCTTCTCCTCATCGGTGGGCAAACCAATCTGCACCACGGGACCGAAGCGGCCAATCTTCACACTGACAGGGCGGCCCGACTTGGGGTCCGTACCCAGCACGCGTTCACCCACGCGGTGTTCCAGCTTCTGGTTGAGCGTGCGCTCCACCTGCGGCTCGAAGTTTTCGTAGAATTGGCTCAGCATCGCTGTCCAGTTTTTCTTGCCTTCGGCCACTTCGTCAAACTCCTTCTCCACATTGGCCGTGAAGTTGTAGTCCATGATTTCGGGGAAACATTCCATGAGGAAGTCATTGACCACCGTGCCCGTGTCCGTAGGCTGCAGCTTGTTGCGGTAGCCGCCCACCACTTCGGTGCGGATTTCCTGTGTCAAGGTATTGTCCTTCAGCGTGAACTGCACGAAATCGCGGGGCATGCCTTCGCGCTCCGCTTTCGTGACATATTCGCGCTGCTGTATGGTGGAAATAGTGGGCGCGTAGGTAGAGGGGCGGCCAATGCCGAGTTCTTCGAGTTTATGCACAAGTGAAGCCTCGTTGTAGCGCGGCGGAGCCTGCGTGAAACGCTGTTGCGCCACAATTTCGGGGCAGGCCAGGGCCTCGTTCTCCAAGAGTGCGGGCAGGAGGTGGCTGTCCGACTGGTTGCCGCTGGCTGCAGCCTCATCGTCATTCGTGCTTTCCTGATAGATGCGGTAGAAGCCATCGAAGCGCATCACCTCGCCCATAGCGTTGAACTGCTCCTCGCGAGTGCTCACGGTGATGACCACGCTGGTGCGTTCGAGCTGGGCATCGGCCATCTGGCAGGCCAGCGTGCGCTTCCAGATCAGCTCGTAGAGGCGCTTCTCCTGCGGCGTGCCCTGGATTTTCGTGCGGTGCATGTCGGTGGGCCGGATAGCCTCGTGGGCCTCCTGCGCCCCCTTTGCACTCGTGTGGTAAGTGCGTCGCTTGTGGTAGTCCGCGCCGAGCATTTCCGCGATGAGCGGTCCGCAACTGTCAAGACATTGTGCGGAGAGGTTCATCGAGTCCGTACGCATATAGGTAATCAAACCACTCTCGTAGAGACTCTGTGCCACGCGCATGGTCAGTGCCACGGGGAAGCCCAGGCGACGTGCAGCATCCTGTTGCAGCGTAGAAGTGGTAAAGGGAGCCGCGGGAGTGCGTTTGGTAGGCTTTGTGGCAATGCTTTGCACGGAAAAGGTAGCGTTGCGGCAGTCGTTGAGGAAGGCTTCAGCCTCTTCGGGTGTTGCGAAGCGCTTGTTGAGATCTGCCTTGAAGAGGGTAGTTTCCTCTTTCGAGGGCACGCAGAATTGTGCCACTACGCGGTAGCTTGCTTCGGGCTGGAACTGCTTGATTTCACGCTCACGCTCCACGATGAGCCGCACGGCCACACTCTGCACACGACCTGCCGAGAGGTTCGGCCTTACACGGCGCCAGAGCACAGGCGAGAGTTTGAAACCCACCAGGCGGTCGAGCACGCGGCGAGCCTGCTGTGCATCGACGAGGTTGAGGTCGATGTGTCGCGGGTGTTCGATGGCCGCGAGGATAGCGGGCTTTGTGATTTCGTGGAACACGATGCGTCGTGTCTCCTTCGGGTCCAGCCCGAGCACTTCTGCCAAATGCCACGAGATGGCTTCTCCTTCGCGGTCCTCATCGGATGCGAGCCATACAGCCTCCGACTTTTTGGCTTGGGCACGCAGTTCGTGTACGAGGTGCTTCTTGTCTGCCGGTATTTCGTATTGCGGCTGGAACGTTTCCAAGTCCACGCCAAAGTTCTTCTTCTTCAGGTCACGAATGTGTCCATAGCTGGACATCACCTTAAAGTCTGCGCCCAAAAACTTTTCAATAGTCTTGGCTTTGGCCGGAGACTCCACGATGACTAAGTTCTTCTGCATAGTTGTTTTATTTTGGGTGCAAATATAGTGCAAACCGAAAGGCGTGCAAAAGAAAAGCC
>CAMGGA010000171.1 GCA_946055515.1 uncultured Bacteroidales bacterium | reverse complement strand
CTCATGAGCATGGGCTTCGACGTAGTGAACATCGGCCTGGCCTCCACGCCGACCACCGAACTCGCCGTGACCATGGAACGCGCCTGCGGCGGCATCATCATCACCGCCAGCCACAACCCCCGCCAGTGGAACGCCCTGAAGTTCCTCAACGAGAAGGGTGAATTTCTCCCGCCCGAAGAAGCCTCGGAAGTAGTGCGCAAGGCAAACAGCAGCGACTTCGAGTTTGCCGACGTGGACAGCCTCGGCTGCTACACCAAGAACTACAGCTACGACCAGCGCCACATCGAGATGGTGAAGGACCTCGAACTCGTCGACATCGAAGCCATCCGCCGCGCCCACTTCTCCGTAGCCATCGACACGGTGAACTCCGTGGGTGGCGTCATCCTGCCCAAGCTCCTCGGACAGCTCGGCGTCACGCAGGTGACGGGCCTCAACACCGAACCTACGGGCGACTTCGCGCACAACCCCGAGCCCCTCAAGGAACACCTCAGCGAAATCCGCAACCTGCTCCGCAAGGGACGCCACGACCTCGGCATCGTCGTAGACCCGGATGTAGACCGCCTCGCCCTCGTTTGTGAAGACGGCTCCATGTTCGGCGAAGAAAACACCCTCGTGGCCTGCGCCGACTACGTGCTCCAGCACACCCCTGGCCCCACGGTTTCTAACCTCTCCTCCACCCGCGGCCTCCGCGACGTCACGGAGAAGTACGGCTGCAACTACACGGCTGCCGCTGTGGGCGAAGTGAACGTGGTGACGAAGATGAAGGAGACCGGTGCCGTCATCGGCGGCGAAGGCAACGGCGGTGTCATCTATCCCGCTGCCCACTCCGGCCGCGACGCCCTCGTAGGTATCGCCCTCATCCTGACGCACTTGGCCAAGACGGGCATGCGCGCTTCCGAACTCCGCGACTCGCTCCCCCAGTACTACATCGCCAAGAACCGCATCGACCTCGACCCCACTACGGACATCTTCGCCGTGCTGAAGAAGGTGAAGGAGCTCTACAAGAACGAAAAGGTCACCGACATCGACGGCGTGAAAATCGACTTCGCCGACAAGTGGGTACACCTCCGCAAGAGCAACACCGAACCCATCATCCGCGTCTACTCCGAGGCGCACACCATGGAGGAAGCCGACGCCCTCGGCAAGCAGATCATGGACATCGTCTACAACATGACGCAGAAATAAACACTACCGCCAGCCCCCAGCCCGCCCGGGCCGGGGGGCTTGGATCTCTCGGATTGGGAATTAGAAACGGTGAACTACACTTTGCTGTAGTCGCACAACCGCTCCACACACGCTAAGGCGGAACGGGCCGTTGCTAATTGCCAATCCTTTTTACTTTCCAACCTCCCACAGCCAAAAGCATTCCAACGTGAAAAAGAACCTGCTTATATTCTCGCCCCTGCTCCTCCCCGCAGTGGCCGCCGCACAGGGTCAGTACAACATCGTCTACATCATGACGGACGACCACACGGCACAGATGATGAGCTGCTACGACAACCGCTTCGTGGAAACGCCAAACCTCGACCGCATCGCGGCCGACGGCGTGAAGTTCGTCAACTCCTACGTGGCCAACTCCCTCTCCGGACCCAGCCGCGCCTGCATGATCACGGGCAAGCACTCCCACAAGAACGGATTCACCAACAACGAGCACGCCATCTTCGACGGTACGCAGCAGACCATGCCCAAACTGCTCCAGAAGGCGGGATACCAGACGGCCATCGTTGGCAAGTGGCACCTCGTCACACTCCCCACGGGCTTCGACTACTGGAACATCCTGCCCGAACAGGGTGACTACTACAACCCCGACTTCATCACCATGCAGAACGACACGGTGCAGGAGAAAGGCTACGTGACGAACGTAATCACCGACAAGGCCATCGACTGGCTCGAACACAAACGCGACCGCTCGCGTCCCTTCGCCCTCTTCATCCACCACAAAGCCTGCCACCGCTGCTGGCTGCCCGAGATGAAGTACCTCCGTGCGTATGAGGACAAGACCTTTGCCCTGCCCGAAACCTTCTACGACGACTACGAAGGACGCCAGGCGGCTCAGGCACAGGAAATGGAAATCGCGGACAACCACGACATGGACCTCGTCTACGACAACAAGCTCTACCGACCGGGCATGCGCACCCGCCTCACAGACAACTACCTCCGCATGATTTCGCGCATGGACAGCGCCGACCTGCAGCAGTACAACGATGTCTACGAGCCCATCGCCCGCGACTTCTACCGCAAGAACCTCACGGGCAAGGCCCTCGCGGAGTACAAGTACCAGCGCTACATGCGCGACTACGCCAAGGTGCTCAAGTCGCTCGACGACAACGTGGGCCGCACGCTGGACTACCTCGCGCAGCAGGGCCTGCTGGACAACACGCTCGTCGTCTACACCTCCGACCAGGGCTTCTACATGGGCGAACACGGATGGTTCGACAAGCGCTTCATGTATGAAGAATCCTTCGCCACCCCGCTCGTGATGCGTCTGCCCAAGGGTCTGGACGCAAGGGGCGAAATCAGCGAACTGGTGCAGAACATCGACTACGCGCCCACCTTCCTCGAGCTCGCCGGCGCCCCCGTTCCCGACGACATCCAGGGCGAATCACTCGTGCCCCTGCTCAAGGGCAAACACCCGAAGAGCTGGCGCAAGAGCCTCTACTACCACTACCACGAATACCCCGCCGAACACAGCGTGAAGCGCCACTACGGCGTGCGCACGGCCGACGGCTGGAAACTCATCCACTTCTACCGCGACATCAATGCGTGGGAACTCTACAACCTCAACGACGACCCGCACGAACTCCACAACCTCTACGGCCAGCCGGGCACGGAGAAGGTGACGCAGAAGCTGATGAAGGAACTCGTGCGCCTGCAAGAGCAGTACGACGACCAGGATGCGCTCAAGCTGAACAGCTTGTAGAAACAAACCTCCCACGCTCCGCAGGCCACAAGCCGCATTCAGGCGTGGGAGGTGCGCCAACAAGCCCCCGAAGGGGGTGCAAAGTCCGGCATAAGCCGAATTCGGGCGTGATAGGCGCGCAAACAAAACCCCGAAGGGGTTGCAAGCTCCCAGCCCAGGGCAAG
>CAMGGA010000170.1 GCA_946055515.1 uncultured Bacteroidales bacterium | reverse complement strand
TTGCCACCTCGCCCCACCTCTACGTGGACCGCTGGGACACGCCCATCCTCTGCATTCACGGCCAGCGCGACTTCCGCATCGAGTACACCCAGGCCGAAAGTGCCTTCACCGCCGCCCGTATGCGCGGCCTCGATGCCCAGCTCCTCCTCTTCCCCGACGAGAACCACTGGGTGCTCAAGCCCCAGAACGGCGTCCTCTGGCAGCGCACCTTTTTCCGCTGGTTAGACAAGTATTTGAAGAAATAATCAAAACAATATCTCCAAATGAAAGAAGCAATTCAACGTAAGCTCAACGACAGTGCGGCGGCCCGCTGGACAGCCCTCGTGCTCGTAGCCCTGATGATGTTCTTCGGCTACATGTTTGTCGATGTGATGTCGCCTATCCAGGCACTCATTGAAAGCCAGCGCGGCTGGAACCCCGATGTGTTCGGTACCTACGCCGCCTCTGAGTACATTCTGAACGTATTCGGTTTCCTCATCATTGCCGGTGTCATCCTCGACAAGATGGGCGTGCGCTTCACGGGCGTGCTCTCCGCCTCCATGATGTTGGGCGGTGCTGTCATCAAGTACATAGGTATCACTGAATGGTTCCAGACCACAGGAATGGCAGAGTGGCTCAACTCCTGGTGGGAAACCTTTCCCGCCAGCGCCAAGATGGCCGCTCTCGGCTTCATGATTTTCGGCTGTGGTTGCGAGATGGCCGGTACGACCGTGTCGAAAGCCATTGCCAAGTGGTTCAAGGGCAAGGAAATGGCCCTCGCCATGGGTCTCGAAATGGCCATCGCCCGTGTCGGTGTGTTCGCCATCTTCTCCATCTCTCCCATTATCGCCACGAAATTCGGCACCGTAGTAGCCCCCGTGGCCTTCTGCACCGTTCTGCTCCTCATCGGTCTCATCACGTTCACCGTGTTCACCTTCATGGACAAGAAACTCGATGCCCAGCTCGGCGCTGAGGCTGAAGGCGAGAGCGAAGAAGAATTCAAGTTCAGCGACCTGGGCAAAATCCTTTCTTCCCAGGTGTTCTGGATTGTAGCCCTCCTTTGCGTGCTCTACTACAGCGCCATCTTCCCCTTCCAGCGCTACGGTGCCAATATGTTGCAGTGCAACCTCGACGGCATCTCTGCCGAGGCTGCGTCCAACATCTTCCGTTGGTTCCCGATTGGAGCGGCCGTCATCACTCCCTTCCTCGGCAACTTCCTCGACCGCAAGGGTAAGGGTGCAACGATGTTGATTGGCGGTGCCATGCTCCTCATCTGCTGCCACCTGATTTTTGCCTTTGTCCTGCCCGAAACGAAGAGTGCATTGCTGGCCTATTCGACCATCGTGCTGCTCGGCATCTCCTTCGCCCTTGTTCCCGCAGCCCTTTGGCCCAGCGTGCCCAAGATTATCGATGAAAAAGTGCTCGGTAGCGCCTACTGCCTCATCTTTTGGGTGCAGAATATCGGTCTGTGCTTTGTGCCCAAACTCATCGGTAGCCTCCTCACTTCCACCAACGAAGACAACCCCGCCGTGGTGGCTGCCAAGGCTGCCAATGCAGACTTCATTCCCTACGACTACACCGTGCCTCTCGTAGTATTTGCCGGCTTCGGCGTGCTCGCCCTGCTCATTGCCCTCTATCTGAAGGCCGTGGACAAGAAGCGAGGCTACGGCTTGGAAGAACCGAACATCAAGAACTAACCACACCTTTTAGATTATATGGGCAATGGGAAAAGTGCCGGCCCGCTCCGGCTCTCCTCAGCAAATGCGAGGCGCTTTCCCCATTGCCCTTCATACATTTAGCAGAAAACCATTCTTACATGTTTAGCAAAACTACGCTCCTTTCCCTCCTCGCGGCAGCAGTTCCCTTCACCGCTGCAGCCCACGTGACCGATGAAACCCACCCGCAGGCCGCCTACGCCGACCTTGACTACGAACCCCCGGGCATTTCCTTCAAAATCAACAGTGAAAACCCTGCTATCCAGCAGATGCAGCCCACCTTCAAGTTCGGTGGTTACATCATGGAAAAATACAGCTACAGCGACCGCAGCGGCCAGGCCACCAACGGAGGCTTTGACACCCGCTTCGTCCGCCTCTACATGGACGGCAAGGTCTACCAGGACTTTTACTACAAGCTCCAGATGGAGGTGAACGGACAGCCTGGCGTGGACAAGGGCCCGCGCATTGTCGATGCCTTCGTAGAGTGGCAGAAGTACGACTGCTTCCGCGTGAAGCTCGGCCAGTTCAAGCGCAGCTTCGGCTTCGAGAACCCCTACAGCCCCCTCAACGTAGGTCTCGGCAGCTACTCGCAGGCCACCATGAAGCTCGCCTCAATCGGTGACCGCATCGGCGAGCACAAGAGCTCGGGACGCGATGTCGGCGTGCAGGTACAGGGCGACCTCTTCCCCGCAGCCGACGGCCACAAGTGGCTCCACTACCAGATTGGCTTCTTCAACGGACAGGGCATCAACCACACCGACAAGGACCACCACAAGGACCTCATCGGTGGACTCTGGTTCTCTCCCGTGAAGAACCTCGCCATCGGCGGCTTCGGCTGGAACGGCAAGTACACCAACGAGAGCTACACCAACCCCGCCACCCAGCTCCGCTCTGCCAAGCGCGTGCGTTGGGGCGTGGGCATGAAGTATGAGGACAAGTGGACCGTGCGCGGAGAATACATGAGTTCCGTAGGCGGCGTGACCACCGATGCCACCCGTTCCGACCGCTCCGATGCCTGGTACGCCACGGTGGGTGTGCCTGTAGCCAAGGATGTCAAGGTCTATGCCCGCTACGACTGCTACCGCGACAACAAGGAGTGGAACAGCCTCGTCACAAACTATGGACTTTCGGGCAATTACTATCTCTCGAAGAACCTCATCTTCCAGCTCAACTACACCTTCACCGATGACCGCGGCGCCCGCCGCGCCGCTGTCCCCAAGGACTCGCGCTACAACACCATCGACGTGCAGGTGACAGCCCGCTTCTAAACCTCCTTGTGCGCTTTTGTCACACAGGATTTACCTCCAATACAAAAGGGAGCTTCTCGACGAGAAGCTCCCTTTATTCAGTTCGCCCAGCATGGGTATATTCTAACGGGTGCAAGTCCCTAAGCCGCCCTGAT
>CAMGGA010000169.1 GCA_946055515.1 uncultured Bacteroidales bacterium | reverse complement strand
CCTTCGGGGCGCGCGTTGGACGCTTGCGGCGGGATGTCCGTCTGCTACCGCACCACCGTGGCGCGGAGGATGCGGACGTCGTCGAAGGGACGGTTGTGCTCGTCGCGGCCTACCCACTGGATGCGGTCTACCACGGCGAGGCCCTCGGTGATTTCGCCGAACACGGTGTACTGGCCGTCGAGGTAGGGCACGCCGCCCTCCGTGGTGTAGACGGCGCGCTGTTCGGGCGTGAGCTTCACGGCGCCGTGGGTCTGCTCGTCGAGCCAGGCTTGCGCCTTGTCCAGCCCCGCTTCGTCGTAGACACGGCCGTACACGAGGTAGAACTGCCACGCCGAGGAGGCCCGCTGCGGATTGACGCTGTCGTCCTCACGTGCGGCGGCGAGGGCACCACACTTGTGGAACCGCTCGGGAAAGCGGATTTCCGCCTCCACCGTGTAGGGTTCGGGCGTGTCGCCGAGGCGCACCCCTTCCGGGGCATGGCGCGAGGCACTGTCGCCCGCCTGAATCATGAAGTTGGGGATGACGCGGTGGAAGAGGATGCCGTCGTAGAAGCCCTGGCGCACCAGGGCGAGGAAATTGTCACGGTGGCGCGGCGTGTCGTTGTAGAGCTTCACGCGGATGTCCCCCATCGAGGTTTCGAGGAGCACTTCGTGTTCGAGCGTATCGGCCGGGGCCGGGGCCTGCTCCTGCGCACAGAGGGCGGCGGGAAGGCAGGCCAGGAGGAGAAGGAGAAAGAGGGAAGAGAGGCGTTTCATGTCGGGAAGGAGGAAGGCGGCGCGAAAGACCGCATTTTTCAAAATAAGAATCTCTTAGATTTTGTCCAGTCCGCGGGTGAACTTCAGCCAATAGTACTTCAGCGGATTCTTGTACTTGAGCTGTTTCCAGGGGCGGCTCTGGTGGGGGCGGTGCACGACGGGCAGGTCCATGAAGAGGAAGTTGCGGCAACCGCGGGCCCGCGACTCGTGGGAGATGGTCACGTCGAACCAGTTTTTCTCCGCATTCAGTTCCGTGAAGGGGAAGGCCGCGAGGAGGCGCGGCGTGAGCAGCGAGCAGCAGAAGGAACAGTGGCGCTTCGAGTCCACCGCCTCGCGCGGCCACTTGCGGGCGTAGAGGTAGGGATAGTTCACCTCGCCCGCGTCGTCCACCGTGACGGAGGCCGCGATGCCGCAGTCGGGCCGCGCCTGCGCGCCGTCGAAGAGCCCCTGCAGCGTGTCGGGGCGCACCACCACGTCGCTCTCCACGATGCAGAGGCCCGCGTCGGCCTCGAGGGCGAGGCGCTGCGTGCGATGGAGCACGAGGAGATAGTTGGGCGAGGGGTGGGAGGTGAGGTCGGAGAGATTGACCAGTTCAAAGCCCATTTCGCGTGAAGCGGCCTCAAGGCGCGCCGTGTTGTCGGGCGTGGAAAAATCGTTGTAGACCGTGTAGGTAAACGGCACGGAGAGCTTGCTGTCGAGCACGGCGCGCACGGTTTCGAGCGTCGTGTCTATAGAGTCCTTGACGGGGGTGATGATATGGAGCGACTTCATGTAGCAGTTGTTTTTTTGGGAAAAGGAAAGGCGCGGGCAGGCCCCTCGTGGCCTTGCGGCGGAGGTGTCAGTAGTCGATGCGGTCGGCCTGTTCGCGCCAGCGGCGGAAGGCTTCGAGGGCCTCCTCGCGGCAGAGCGTGGCCGTGGGCAGGCGGCGCTGCGCAGGCGTGAGGGCCAGTTCGCGGTAGATGAAGGCATCGTCGAAGCCGGCATCGGCCGCGTCGTGCTGCGTAGCGGCATAGTAGAGTGCGCCGAGGCGTGCCCAATAGATGGCCCCGAGACACATGGGGCAGGGTTCGCACGAGGCATAGAGGACGCAGTCCGAGAGGTCGAAACGTCCGAGCTTTTGCGCGGCGAGGCGGATGGCCTGCACTTCGGCGTGGGCCGTGGGATCGTGGAGGGCCGTGACGCGATTGACGCCTTCGGCCACGATTTCGCCCCCGCGGGCCACTACGGCGCCGAAGGGACCGCCGCCCTGGGCCACATTGTCGATGGAGAGGCGGATGGCGCGCTCGAGGAGTTGTTCGTGGGTCATGCGCAGTGAGGTTTTAGGGGGTTGATGGGGCAAAAGTAACAAACGGGGCTTGGAGGAGAAAGAAAAAGCGGCGGTTTCTTCGGCCCGGCGAGGCGTTTGGCCCAAAAGAAAGCCGCAGACGCTGCGGGAGGTCTGCGGCTGGGCGCTCGGAGCGCCTGGTTTCACAATGTATTCCCCCTATACCAAGGAAAGGGGACGTGCGCGGCGCGGGGCTGCGCGTCGGGTCGGGATCATTTCACCACCTTCTGCCCGTTGGAGAGGATGTAGACACCCCGCGGTGCGCGCTGCAGCGAAGGCACGCGGCGGCCCGAGAGGGTGTAGGCCGCGGCGGACTGCCCGTTCTCCACGGTGGGGAGAGTCGGGGAGATACCCGTGAGCGTGGGGTCGAGGAAGCTGAAGGTGATCACGGCGTCGTCGGTGAGCGTGATGTTATAGAGCGGCCTGTCGAGCACGCTGGCGGGCGTGTTCACGCGGAAGGCTACGGGCGTCTCGGCCGTGATGGACGTGACGCCCTGCGTGCCCGGGAAGAGGTCGCCCTTGTAGCGGTCGAACAGCTCAGTGAGCGTGATGCCGAGGGCCTTGGCCGACTTGCCGTCCTTCACGCCGTCGGCGGGCACGAACTCCATGCGCTGGCGGGTGGAGTCGGTGTTCACCGTGTTGGCTGCCCAGGCGTTGGCATCGTAGTCCACGTGGAGCACGAGCATGCCGCTGCCCATGCGTGCGGGATACCAGGTGGAGGGCTGGCGGTTCTCGAAGAGGAAGTACTCATTCTCGTTTTCGGGATTGCGGAGCACGTAGGCCGTGGGGCCCTTGTCTTCCGAGCCGAAGGGGTAGAGCTCGACGAAGGCCGTGTCGGTGAGTTCGCGGACGTCGAGCCAGCCGAGCACGCTGCGCTCGTAGGCGGTGTAGCCGGGAGGGGCGTAGCCGTTGAGGAAGTACTGGCCGTAGTCCATGATGTCCCAGTAGCTCATGGTGCGGAGGGTGGCCTTCACTTCGAGGTCGCGTCCCGTGTAGTAGAAGTCGGGGAGGCCGAGGGCGTGGCCGAACTCGTGGCAGAAGAGGCC
>CAMGGA010000168.1 GCA_946055515.1 uncultured Bacteroidales bacterium | reverse complement strand
TCGTGAAGCACTTCGTCACGGGGGCCATGTCGTTCGGCGCCATCAGCAAGGAGGCGCACGAGGCCCTCGCATTGGCCATGAACAAGCTCGGCACCCGCAGCAACACGGGTGAGGGCGGCGAGGACAGCGACCGCTTCCACGACACCTTCGAGGGCATTGCCCTGGGCAGCAAGACGAAGCAAATCGCCTCGGGCCGCTTCGGCGTGACCACGGAATATCTCGTCAATGCCGAGGAAATCCAGATTAAGGTGGCACAGGGTGCAAAGCCCGGCGAGGGCGGACAGCTCCCCGGCTACAAGGTGAACGAAATCATCGCCAAGACGCGCCACTCCATTCCCGGCATTTCCCTCATCTCCCCGCCGCCGCACCACGACATCTATTCCATCGAGGACCTCGCCCAGCTCATCTTCGACCTGAAGAACGTGAACCCGAAGGCCAAGGTCAGCGTGAAGCTCGTGGCCGAGAGCGGCGTGGGCACCATTGCGGCCGGTGTGGCCAAGGCCAAGGCCGACCTCATCGTCATCTCGGGTGCCGAGGGCGGTACGGGGGCTTCGCCCGCTTCGTCCATGCGCTACGCGGGCATCTCTCCCGAAATCGGACTCTCCGAAACGCAGCAGACGCTCGTGCTCAACGGACTGCGCGGACAGGTGCGCCTCCAGACGGACGGCCAGGTGAAGACGGGCCGCGACATCATTTCCCTCGCCCTGCTGGGCGCTGAGGAATTTGGCTTCGGCACCACGGTGCTCATTGTGCTGGGCTGCGTCATGATGCGCAAGTGCCACGCCAACACTTGCCCCGTGGGCGTGGCCACGCAGAACCCCGAACTCCGCGAGCATTTCCGCGGCCACTACGAATATGTGGTCAATTACTTCCGCTTTCTTGCCCAGGAGGTGCGCGAGTACCTGGCCGAGATGGGATTCCGCCGTCTCGACGATATTGTGGGCCGCGCCGACCTCATCGAGGTGAAGCCCGCCGCTCCGGGTTCGAAGGCCGCCTTGCTCGACTTCTCCCGCCTCCTCCACCGCGTGGAGGGAACGGCCGCCATCCACCACGTGCAGTCGCAGCACCACGACATCGACTCCGTCAAGGACCGCGCCATTCTCGATGCCGCCCGCGAGGCCATCGAGAGCCAGAAGGAAGTTTCCCTCGAATATGCCATCGCCAATACCGACCGCTCCGTCGGTGCCATGCTCTCGGGAGCCGTGGCTGCCCGCTACGGCAGTGCCGGCCTGCCCGACGAAACCATCAGCGTGAAGTTCAAGGGCTCTGCCGGACAGAGCTTCGGCGCCTTCCTCACCCGCGGCATCAGCTTCAAGCTCGAGGGCGAGGCCAACGACTACCTCGCCAAGGGCCTCAGCGGCGGACGCATCGCCGTGATGCCTCCCGTGCGTTCCAACTTCCGTGCGGAAGAAAACACCATCGCAGGCAACACCCTGCTCTACGGTGCCACGAGCGGCGAAGTCTACATCAACGGTACCGTGGGCGAACGTTTCGCCGTGCGCAACTCGGGTGCCATTGCCGTAGTCGAGGGGGTAGGTGACCACTGCTGCGAGTACATGACCGGTGGCCGCGTGGTTGTGCTCGGTCCCACGGGACGCAACTTTGCCGCAGGTATGAGCGGTGGCGTGGCCTACGTGTGGGATGCCCACCAGACCTTCGACTTCTTCTGCAACATGGAGATGGTCGAACTCTCCCTCCTCGAGGACTCCGCCTCGCGCAAGGAACTCCACGAACTCATCCGCCAGCACTACCTCTACACCGGCTCGCCCCTCGCGCGCACCATGCTCGACGACTGGCCCCGCTATATCGACCAGTTCATCCAAGTCACCCCCATAGAATACAAGCGCGTGCTGGCCGAAGAACAAATGCGTAAGTTACAACAGAAGATTGCCGAAGTGCAACGTGATTATTAAGCAAAACCAGAAAAACCATGGGAGATCCTAAAGCATTCCTCAACATACCCCGCCGCGAGGCCGGCTATCGCCCTATCCACGAACGCATCGCTGACTTCGGCGAAGTAGAACAAACCCTGAACCAGAGCGACCGCCGGCTCCAGGCATCCCGCTGCATGGACTGCGGCGTGCCCTTCTGCCACTGGGCCTGTCCGCTCGGCAACCGTCCGCCCGAGTTCCAGGATGCCCTCTTCAAGGGCCGTTACCTCGAAGCCTACGAAATCCTCTCTGCGACCAACGACTTCCCCGAGTTCACGGGGCGCATCTGTCCCGCGCTGTGCGAGAAGAGTTGTGTGCTGAAACTCTGCATCGACCAGCCCGTCACCATCCGCGAGGACGAGTGTTCCATCATCGAGACCGCCTTCCGCGAAGGCTACGTGAAGCCCCACAGCTATCCGCGAGGCGGCCGCAAGGTAGCCGTGATTGGCTCCGGCCCAGCGGGGCTTGCCGCCGCCAACCAACTCAACCGCCGCGGCTACGAAGTCACCGTGTTTGAAAAGGAAGAGTATGTCGGCGGCCTGCTCCGTTTCGGCATTCCGAACTTCAAGTTGCAGAAGACTGTCATAGACCGCCGCGTGCAAATCATGGAGGCCGAAGGCGTCGAGTTCAAGGTGAGCACCCCCATCGACCTGCAGAAGCTGCCCGAAGGCTTCGACGCCTGGTGCATCTGCACGGGCACCCCGCAGGCCCGCGACCTCAACATCCCCGGCCGCGACGCGAAAGGCATACACTTTGCCCTCGAACTCCTCAGCCAGCAGAACCGCGAGTTGGCGGGGCAGGTAATTCCCGCGGCACAGCGCATTTCAGCCAAGGGCAAGCGCGTGCTCGTCATCGGCGGCGGCGACACAGGTTCCGACTGCATCGGCACGGCCAACCGCCAGGGCGCCGCTTCGGTCACGCAGATAGAAATCATGCCCAAGCCCCCCGTGGGACACAACCCCGCCACCCCCTGGCCGCAGTGGCCGCAAGTGTTGAAAACCTCCTCGAGTCACGAAGAAGGCTGTGAGCGCCGCTGGTCCTTGGCCTCCAACCGTTTCCTCTCCACGAAGGACGGCCGCGTCTGCGGCGTGGAGGTGGAAGAAGTGGAGTGGAAGCCCAATCCCGAGGGTGGCCGTCCCCTCATGCAGCTGACCGGCCGCAAGGAAACCCTCAAGGCCGACCTCGTCCTCCTCGCCATGGGCTTCCTCCG
>CAMGGA010000167.1 GCA_946055515.1 uncultured Bacteroidales bacterium | reverse complement strand
CATGCTTATCCCGCTTACTGGGAAGCCTACCGCACAGAGGTGGGCGACGTGGAAGACGGAACGTGTCTGACCATTTCGGGGTCGGCAGCCTACGACCAGCCCTTCACCGAGCGAGCCAAGGCCAACGACCTCAACAAGTTCATCTTCGTGCCCGTGGCTTCCGTTGTCGCTAACTACGCCAACTACCAGTCGAAGCTCCCTCAGTTCTCTGACGAGGAGGAGCCCATCTACTACTACCTCTCGCTGACAAACAGCACCATGCATTACCTCGTGGACAACGGTGCTGGCGAGAAAGTGGGCCTCAATGCCACCGAAACGCACAACGACAAGGCGCGCCAGTGGCAGTTCATAGCCGTGGGCGACGAGGGCGACTTCGTGATCCGCAGCCGTTCGGGACGCTACATCACCAGCTTCTCTGATGCAAAGGACGGTGGAACCGCGGGCTCCAAGGCCAACGGCCGCTACTACATGGGTTCCGATGCAGCCACGCAGGCCGAGGCAATCGTCTTCCGCTTTGGCCTGGGCGCAAGTCTTTCTGATTTTGAAATCTACCGCAAGATTGACACCAATTGCTTGGGCTTCAACAAGCGAGACGGCTCGGAAGTTGGCGTGTGGGATGCGCACAACAACGGTAACAAGATGGCTGCTGTCGAAGCCGCTGTTGCTGACAACGCCTACAACGCCTATATCGACAAACTTCCCAAGTTCTCCGACGAAACCAACGAGTATTGGTACTTTGTCAAGACGGTAGCACGCAGCAAGTTCTTCCGCGCTGCTACAGACGACACGAAGCTCGAAGTGGCTTCGCCCGTCGCCAACGAAGACCAGTTCATGTGGAAGTTCATCGGCACGAAGGACGACTTCGTCATGGTCAGCAAGGCCGGAAAGTACGTCTACGCCATGGACACTGAGGATAAGGATGGTGGCCGCTTCCAGCTCGGCACGGAGGCCGCTTCGGCTGAAACGTTCTATTTCGACCCCTGTGGCGACTACGTGGAAATCGTCCGCGTGGGCGACGGCAGCAAGTACGGCATGAACGACCGCTCCGTCAACACTCCCGCAGGCATGGGCGTATGGGACAACAACGACGCCGGCAACCGCCTCCAGTTCTTCACCGTAGAGAGCATGTTTGCCGCAGAGCCCACGCTCTACGCCTCGGCCGCTGCACTCACGGACGAATCGCTCTACTACTACATCCAGTTCAAGACCGGCAGCGCCGTAGTCGAGGACAAGGGTGCAGGCAACAACGCAAAGACCGCCACGATGGCCAATTCCAACGCACAACGCTGGGCCTTCATCGGCACAGGCCTCACTTCGCTCAAGGCCATCAGCAAGTCCGGACGCTACCTCAGCTACTCGGATAATAGATATAAGACCGTAGAAACAGAAGCCGACGCCGTGACCTTCGAACTCCGCCAAAGCTCCGCACATCCCGGCTACTTTGAACTGGTGAACAGCGGTGCCTCGCAATCCATGAACCAAGTGGGCGGCACGGGCGCAGGCAAGGATCTCGGCCTTTATACGATTGGCGACGTCAACAACCCCTTCCAGCTCGTTCTTCCTCCCGCTCCTGTTGAGCCCGTCTTCTATGCAGACGCCACGGCCGCCGACGGCGACGAGTGGTACTACATGCAGTTCTGCAAAAACTCCCTCTACTGGGTTGCTCCCGCCACAGTAGGCGGAGAAGTCACCGTGACGGCCGCCGCCAAGTACAAGGAAGAAATGATGTGGCGCTTCATCGGCGACAAGAACTCCTTCAAGCTCGTCAACAAGAAGGGCGAGTTCGCCTACTTCGACGGTACGGACCAGAACGGCCGCCTCAAGACCGCTGCTTCCGACGCCAATACCGACGCCTACAAGTTCAGCCTCGTCGTTTCCAAGGGCAGCTATGCCCAGGCCTGGGAAATCAAGCCCACGGGCGTGACCAGCACTTCGTATCCCCACCTCAATATGTACAATGGTGCAAACGAAGGAACTTCCATCGCCGTATGGACTGCCGGCGACGGCGGTAACCCCATCAAGTTCCTGCCCGTGAGCGACATCACCTACGCCGACTACGAGGTAGCCCCCATCGCTGCCTACACACCCGAGAACAAGCTCACCCTCTGGTACAACGAGCCTGCCACCACCGCCCGCCTCTACTCTGGCGGCCAGGGCTACAGCAACTGGATGGAGTGGTCTCTCCCCATCGGTAACGGACAGCTCGGCGCAAGCCTCTTCGGCGGCGTCATGCGCGACGAAATCCAAATCAACGAGAAGACCCTCTGGAGCGGACGCGCCACGGACAACAGCGCCAACTACGGACAGTTTGAAAACTTCGGTTCTGTCTTCGTCGAGAACCTCAGCGACGACCTCACGCTCCGCCCCGAAGAAGGTGCAAAGGACTATGTGCGCGGCCTCGACCTGGCCAAGGCCACGGGCTTCGTACAGTTCAAGAGCGCAAAGAGCGAAACGGCCTACGAACGCCGCTACTTCGCCTCCAACCCCGACAAAGTGGTCGTGGCTCAGTACACCGCTACGGGCGCAGCCCCGCTCAACCTCCGCTTCACCCTGCAGAGCGGCAACGTGCTCGGCCGCACGGCGCTCTACAGCAACGCTTCGGGCTACTTCTCGGGCAATACGTTCAACGGCAGCGAGCAGACCATCAAATATGCCCTCCGCTTCAAGGTCGTGAACCTTGACTCCAAGGGTACTGTCACTACCGACGAAAACGGCGTGACCGTGAGCGGTACGAACAACGTGATGGTTGTCATCGCCGGAGCCACCGACTTCGATCCCTACTCAACGACCTACACCAGCGGAACCGCGCAGCTCACTGCCAACCTCCGCGAACGCGTGAACGCTGCCGCAGCAAAGAGCTGCGAAGATCTCTACAGCAGCCACCAGGCCGACCACAAGGCTCTCTGGGACCGCATGAGCCTCAACCTCGAAGGCACTACCAACACCGTGCCCACGAACGAGCTCATCGATGCCTACGACAGCGGCAATGGAGCCAACGCCCTGATGCTCGAACAGCTCTACTTCGCCTACGGTCGCTACCTCGAAATCGCCTCTTCGCGCGGTGTGGACCTCCCGAACAACCTGCAGGGTATCTGGAGCAACATGGATAACCCCGCTTGGAACTCCGACATCCACGCCAACATCAACGTGCAGATGAACTACTGGCC
>CAMGGA010000166.1 GCA_946055515.1 uncultured Bacteroidales bacterium | reverse complement strand
TCGTGGCGCGGGACTTCTGTCCGAATTCGGGCACAATCATTTCCGACGTGCCCACCTCGATGCGCACCCGCGACAGGCCCTCAGCGGGGCGGTCGGAGTCGGTCCATTCGTCTGTGGAGCAGGCGGCGAGCACCATGAGCAACGCCGCGAGGAAGCTGAGGGAAAGTATGTGGTGTTTCATGTTCTTTCTGAGCAGGTTGGGAGAGCGGCCGACAGGGTCGCTACATATAGATAGGAGGCAACTCTTTTGTAATCCAGTCCTTGGTCTCGATGATCATCACGCCGAGCGAATTGACGCGGTTGATGGAGATGCGGTACACGTTGTTGCGCACGATGCCGTACTTCATGGGCACGGCCTCGGCGTTGGTGTTGTTCGGGTCGGCGTGGCGGATGTAGTAGGTATAGGTCTTCTCGGTGTAGGTGTAGGTGTCCGTACCGGTTTTCTTCTTGTAGATTCCCTTGAGGCGGAGGGCTGTGGCATAGCTCGCAACGGGCGCGTTGTAGGAGATGGTGTTCTCGCGGGCGTAGGTCAGGATGTAGTATTTCAGGTTCGCGTCGTCTGGGTCAATGAGCTCCAGCTCGTCTTCCTTCTTGGGCGCGGAGGCAGTGCCGTCGGCGTAGGAATAGTATCGGAAGGTATCCACGTTTGCCGCGTTGCGCTGGAAGAAGTAGGGCGAGAGCACGTAGCGCGAGGCTTCGCCGAGCGCGTTGGTCGTTTCGTCGCCGAGGTAGATGAGGTGGTTCTCGTCTGCCCACTTGATGTCGCTCACGCGCTTGATGAGGTACGTCTTGTTCGTCCAGAGGTTGATGGGCTGTACCGAGGTGAGGTAGAAGCGGTCGTCGTTCGTGTTGGTAGTGCCCTCTTGGAGCACCTGGTATTCATAGCAGACGGGGTAGTTGGTTCCGTTGATTTCCTTGTTCTCCAACATCTTGCCGCCGTAGTAGCCCGGTGTCTCGTAGGAGACGCCGGGGGAAAAGTCGATGCGTGCCGCGAGGCGTTCGACATCCACCTCCACCGTCTTTACGTTTTGCACGCCGCCGGGGCCCGTGAGGTCGATGGTGGCGTCCTTCTCGTTGCTCATCACGAAGGAGTGGGCCGAAGTCGGGTCGGCAGGGTCGCTCAGCAGGTAGGGGTCTCCCATCCTTTCGTCGCGCACCTCGCCGAGGGTTTTCCCCTCGAGGTCCGTGCGGTCACCAGCGTTCACGATGACAATCACGTGGTACACGCCGGGCTTCAGCGGGCGGGAGTAGTGGAGAATGTCGGTTTTGTAGGAGACGGGCGAGGTGCTCGTTTTCGTGAGCGTGGGGGCATAGAGGGCGTAGTCGATGGTCGTGTTGGCATCGCCGTTGATGCCCGCCGCGTCGGCGTAGAGCAGGATGGTAGCGTTGCGTGCCTCGCTCTCGTTTTCGAATGCGCCGAGACGTCCGTCGCCGTCCTCGTCGCCTTGTGGGCCGCGGGAGTTGTGTCCCGTGCGGGTCTGGGTGTAGAGGGTGAGCTGGAGGTAGGTGCCGTTCTTCGTCATCCATTCCTCCTCGTCGGGGGTCGAAGGGTCGCTGTGGTCGCTACAAGCCACGCAGGCCAGCCCCGCGAAGCAGAGCCAGCAAAGAGTGGGCAATATGTGAGCGACAAAGCGTAGCATTGCGTGTGTTGTGTCTATTTTTAGTTGTGAAGTGTCGTCCGTATTTGGGGTGAAGGTCTTCTAAAAGTCCACGCGCTGGTAGCGCTTGGCCCAGTCCATGACAGAGATGCGGAGTTGCATTTCCTTCCATTCCCCGTTTTGGAGAATGAAGGTGAGCGAATATTTGTTTTCGCGGTCGAGGAATTCCTGTCGCGAATAGCGTTGCAATTCGAAATACTCCCGTCCGTCCGAGAGGATGCGGTTAAGGTCGAGGTCCACGGCCACGTGTCCCGTCTCCTTGTGCGTGATGACGAGGTGCGCGTTGTCCGTGCCCGCGTCGTTGTAGGAGAGTCGGCTCATGAACACCTCGTAGTTGGCCGCGTCGATGCCGGTTTGCGTGGCGCGGGCGGGGTCTGTGGCGGCAGTGTTCCATAGCGCGTAGGGCATGTAGAGGAGCGTGGCGTCCTCGGGGTCGGGCAGTCCGTTGTAGCGCAGTCGTCCGTTTCTATGCATAATCCTTACGTCGTAGTCCTCCGCGCGGATGGGTTCGTCCGCGTTGAGTTCGCGTAGGCAGATGTTCAGTTGTTTGGTGTGGCGGATCAGCGGAAGCTGGTGGTAGGTGGGGCATCCCTTCGTGAGGGTTACCCGTTGAGCGTCCGCGTCGCGAGTAGTCCAGAGCGTGTCGAGGGGGCATCCCTGGTGAGGAACGGGAGCGAGTCCGTCCGCGTTCAGTGCTTCCCGGTCCAGCGTGATGGCGAGCCGTTCTATGGCGTCACCCGGCTGCAGTTCCGTGCGGCGAAATTTCGCGCCGTTTGTGGCGAGCGTTTCGTCGTAGCCCTTTTGTTGGGCCACGGCGAGCAGGTAGTAGCTGCCGGCGGGCAGTTCGTCTTCGTCGAAGTGCAGCTGGTAGCCGTAGGTTTTGAGCGGTTGTTCCGTGGCCGAGTTGGCCACTTCCTTTTGCATTACGAAGCGTTGTTCCTCGTCGAACACATAGACGCTCACTCCGCCCACATGGTCTTTAAACATGTCGGCCCGCTCCACGTTGTAGTCGTACTTGAAGCCTACGTAGAGTCCCGTGGGGCAACCGCTCAGGTCTGTTTCCATCATGGAGCAGGCGGTGAGCAGCAGGTTTGCAGTGAGAGCAAGGAGTAGCAGTCGGAAGTTCTTGAAGTTCATTGCCAAGTAGTGGGTATATATAATATAGGAGTATAAGGGTAGGAGGCGGGTACGGGGCAGCACCCGCCTCCTTGTAATAGTTCAGCCTTGGATTATCCCTTGGTAGGGAAATGTCCATGAATACAGTGTATTCCTCAGATTCCGTGTGTTCAGTGTAATCCGTGGACCCCATAATACCGTGAACCCCATGGATTCCGTGTATTCAGTGTATTCCGTGGACCACGTATTACCGAATAACCGAGTAACCGTGTATTCCGTGGATATCCCGAGGCTGGGAAGAGTCTGTCGATTAGAGGTCTACCGACTGCTTGCGCACAGCCCAGTCCATAATCTTCACCGTGGCCTGGAGGTAGTACTTCTGCTCGTCGTCGGCCTTG
>CAMGGA010000165.1 GCA_946055515.1 uncultured Bacteroidales bacterium | reverse complement strand
CGCTGCGCCCGATTTTTGAAAAATTGGAATTTCGCTCGCTCTTGAAGAAGTTGGAGGAGGAAAATGCCGAAGTGCAAAAAAACGCTAACGATTTGGGTCCGCTCTTTGCCGCAGAGCCGCAGAATGATGCGGAAGCGGAAAAAGAAACGCCGCACAAACGGCTCGAAGACGTGGCTCACGAATATTTTCTTGTTGAAACAGAAGAGGATGCACAACGTTTGTGTGACGAATTATTGACTTTCCGCACTGTGAGCTTGGACACGGAAACGACGTCGGTGGAGGCCATCGACGCAAAACTGGTCGGTTTGAGCTTCTCGGTGGAGGGGGGACGCGCCTGGTACGTGGCCGTTCCACGTGAAACGGCCGCGGCGCAACGGATGGTGGAAATTTTCCGTCCGCTCTACGAACATGACGAAATCCTGAAGGTGGGGCAGAACCTGAAGTACGACCTCTCGGTGCTGGCGAACTATGGCATCGCCCTCCGCGCCCCGATGTTCGACACGATGCTGGCTCACTACCTCGTGCAGCCGGAACTGCGCCACAACATGGACTACCTTGCGGAAATCTACCTGGGCTACGAGACCATCCACATCGAGGCGCTCATCGGACCGAAGGGACCGAAGCAGCGGAACATGGCGGACATCGACCCCGCCGACATCCGGGACTATGCCTGCGAGGATGCCGACGTGACGCTCCGCCTCTACGAACCGCTCCGGCGCGAACTGGCAGAAAACGGCCTGACGGAGGTGTTTGAGAAAATCGAGATGCCGCTCATGCCCGTGCTGGCGAAGATGGAACGCAACGGGGTGCGACTCGAAACGGAGGTGCTGGCCGAAACGGGCCGCGACTTCACGGGACGCATGGAACAGCTCGAACGCGAAATCTTCGCCCTCGCGGGCCACGAGTTCATGCTCACTTCGCCGCGGAAGGTGGGCGAGGTGCTCTTCGACGAACTGAAACTGAGCGAGAAGGCGAAGAAGACGAAAAGCGGGCAGTATTCGACGGGCGAGGAGGTGCTGGAGGCACAGAAGCACCGCCACCCCATCGTGGAGAAAATCCTCGCGCACCGCGCGCTGAAGAAGTTGCTCTCGACCTACGTGAACGCGCTGCCGAAACTGATTAACCCGCGCACGCAGCGCATCCACACGTCGTTCAACCAGGCGGTGACGGCCACGGGCCGCCTGTCGTCGTCGAACCCGAACCTGCAGAATATTCCTGTGCGGGGCGACGACGGCCGCGAAATCCGCAAGGCTTTCGTGCCCGAGGAGGGCTGTGTGTTCTTCTCGGCGGACTATTCGCAAATCGAACTGCGCATCATGGCACACCTGAGCGGCGACGAACACCTCGTGCAGGACTTCATCGCGGGGCGGGACATCCACGCGGCCACGGCGGCACGCGTGTATCACAAGCCGCTGGAGGAGATCGACCGCGACGAACGGCGCAAGGCGAAGACGGCTAACTTCGGCATCATCTACGGTATCTCGGCCTTTGGCCTGGCAGAACGGATGGAGGTGAGCCGACAGGAGGCCAAGGAGCTGATTACCAACTATTTCCAGACTTATCCGAAGGTGAAGGAATACATGGAACGCAGCGTGGAGGAGGCCCGCGAAAGGGGGTATATACAGACGGTCTTCGGCCGTCGCCGCTACCTCGCCGACATCCATTCGCGCAACGCGGTGGTGCGCGGCTACGCGGAACGCAACGCGGTGAACGCGCCCATCCAGGGCACGGCGGCGGACATCATCAAGGTGGCCATGATCCGCATCGACGAGCGCTTCTCGCGCGAGGGCCTGCGCTCGAAAATGATTCTCCAGGTGCACGACGAACTGAACTTCTCGGTCTACCCCGAAGAGCTGGAACGCGTGAAGGCGGCGGTGGTCGAGGAAATGGAGCGGGCCTTCACCATGTCGGTGCCCCTCGTGGCGGACTGCGGCGTGGGCGTGAATTGGCTCGAAGCGCATTAAGCCCGCCTCCCCCACCACCTGGCACGCCAAAGCCTGGGATTGGATTTTCAGTCGCAGCGATTAATATTTCAATCCCAGGCTTTGGTTTCTCAATCCCAGGCTTTGGTTTCTCAATCCCAGGCTTTGGGGGAACAAAGCCCTACGCTATTTGCTGAAATCCAACCCCTACAAGGACCGTCAGCCACTGGTGCCCCGCGAAGATTTCAAGCATTAGAGGGTAAAAACGAAGAGCGCGAGCTTTGGGCAACAAGCGTTCAAGGAAAACCCCGAAGGGGTTGCAAGCTCCCAGCCCGGGGCAAGCGAGCGCAGCGAGCGACACCCCGGGTTGCCCGAAACGCAAAAAAATCGCCCCCGGAGGGGGCAAAAGCAATGGCAGAAACGCTTCTGTCGCTGCTTTTGCCCCCTTCGGGGGCGTATCTGAAACGCATCGGGGCAACCCGGGGTGTCGCTCCCTTCGGTCGCTTGCCCCGGGCTGGGAGCTTGCAACCCCTTCGGGGTTTTCCTTGAACGCTTGTTGCCCAAACAGTCGGGAAATCCGTTGGTTTTCATCGTATGAACCAGACTGAATTACCCCGAAAGTTCGGAGGGATTTAGAAAGGAATGGACATACCGAGCGAAACGCTGGCATTCGAGTTCTTCAAAGGAATGCCCTGTTTGCTGAGCTTGCCCATGAAGCGGTCCGTGCCGATGAAGAAATTAAAGTGTTTGGCGTGCAGGTCAAGCACCATGCCCGAGGTCACGCCGGCCGTGCCTGCGGCCACATTGACGGTGTATTCCAGCCACTTCAAGGGGCGTACGGTAGCCGAAATCTGGCCTTGGTGATGGCTGTACTTGCCTGCGAAACGACCCGTGTAGAGTGCACCGAAACGAAGGTTGCGATAGACGGGCAGGGTGTACTCTGCACCGAGATTGACCGTAGCGGCCAGCATGCGGGTGTCAGTCTTCTGTGCCTGCTCTTCCTCATATACAGAGAAGATTTCCTCGAGGTCGTCGGTCAAGTCTTCGAGCTGGTCGTCGAGTTTCTTGCCCTCTTCTTCCACACCGCCGGCGTAGAAGTCCTCGAAGCCATCGAAGGTCCACGTGCCTGCCGACGAAGCCTGGTAAGCCTTGGACCAGCCGATGAAACCGAAGTCCGTGAGGGCGGCGCTGAAGGTCCAGTCCTCGTTGAGCTTGTACGTGGCACCGAGGTCGATGGCCATACCGAAGCCCGAGAGGCCCGCCTTGAACTCATCGATGCCCTTGATGCGG
>CAMGGA010000164.1 GCA_946055515.1 uncultured Bacteroidales bacterium | reverse complement strand
ACACTACCCCCTCAAAGTAGCGCGTCTACCAATTCCGCCACCTCTCCATTGTTGTCATAGGAGAACTATGTATGTTTTGCTCGAAAGCGATGTGCGATATTGAGGAATGGTTATCGCTTCGCTTAGCTTGGAGCGGAAAACGAGACTCGAACTCGCGACCCCAACCTTGGCAAGGTTGTGCTCTACCAACTGAGCTATTTCCGCATTCCGCTTCCGTTTTATCGGCTTAGCGGGTGCAAAGATACGGCATTGCTTCTTTCCTGCCAAACTTTTTCCTGATTTTTTTCAAAATATACCCCATTCTGTCTTCCAAAGTCCCATTTTGTGTGTTTCGCGCGTACGCGCGCATACCTATTAAAGAGGTTGTTGCGGCTGCTGCGGCCCTCCCGGCCCCCGTTCTCCCGTCCCTCACCGCCTTTCGCCAGTCCTGCCGCCGCCGTCCGTCGCCTTGCCGCCACAACTCGGCGATTTGGTTTTCCAAAGCCGCCGACTGAAATTCCAAAGCCGCCGACTGAAAAGCCAAGGCCTGGATTTGTAGCGGGCGGAGGCGGCCCCGCGCCCCGCACCCCCGCCGTGCTCCCCTCCGTTTGCCCTGTTGCCCCCGCGCCCCCATGCCTCCCTCGTCCCGCCCCATGCCTATGCTTTAGAAAGCCCGGGACCGAAACTTGCCTATACTTTAGAAAGAAACCGGCCCAAACTTGCCTATGTTTTAGAAAGAATTTGGGCGAAAGTTGCCTATGCTTTAGAAAATGGGCGTATATTCGCAGCGTAGAAACAGACAGTTATGATAGAACGGGATTTGTTGCAACAGTTGAGAGCGTGGCGCGACAGCTCACGCCGCAAGCCCCTCGTGCTCCGAGGCGCGCGACAGGTGGGCAAGACCACGCTGGTCAAAGAATTCGGGAAGGAATTCGACGCGCTGATTGCGCTGAATTTGGAAAAAGACGACGCTGAGGTGTTCCGCCGCTTCAACGACGTGAACGAGGTGTGGCAGTACCTCTGCCTGAAGCACCATATCGTGCAGGACAAGAGCCGGAAGATATTGCTGTTTATCGATGAAATACAGGAAGAGCCGAAGGCCGTAGGGCTGTTGCGCTATTTCTATGAAGACTTGCCGTGGGTCTATGTGATAGCCGCGGGCAGTCGTTTGCAAAGCCTCATGAAGCAGCGCGTCTCCTTTCCCGTGGGGCGCGTGGACTACCTGACGTTGCGCCCCTGCTCCTTTGTGGAGTACCTGCGTGCCAAGGAGGGGGATGTATGGGCCGATATGCTCCTCAACCAGAGCGTCCCGGCGTTCATGCACGAAGAGATGATTGCCGCCTTCAACACCTATACCCTCGTCGGCGGGATGCCCGAGGCGGTGAGCGAGTACCTCGACAGGCAGGACGTGGAGCGGCTGTCGCCGATATTCAATTCGCTGATTAAAGGCTACAACGAGGATGCCGAGAAGTTTGCCCAAAATGCCGAACAGGTGAAAATCTTGCGCCACATACTGCGTTCGGCCTGGCTTTCGGCCGCAGAGACCATCACATTTGCGGGATTTGCGAACAGCAGCTACACTTCGGCCCAGATACACCACGGAATGGATTTGCTCGAGCGGGCTTATCTCCTCTCGCTCGACTATCCCATTACCTCCACGGCGGCTCCGGCCCTTCCGTCTGCGCGCCGCGCGCCCAAACTGATGATGGTGGACACGGGGCTGACCAACTTCATGGCCGGCATCCAGCTGGAGTATCTGCAAAACAAAGAGCTGCTCGACACCTGGCGGGGTCGGGCAGCTGAACATATCGTGGCGCAAGAGTTGCGCGTGGTTCTGGACAGGCACTATCGCGAACAGCTCTATTTCTGGGTGCGGGACAAGAAAGGAGCTTCGGCAGAAGTGGATTTTGTGTGGCAGGACGGTCCGTCCATCGTACCGATTGAAGTGAAGGCCGGCACGAATGCCCACCTGCGTTCGTTGCATTCGTTCGTGAACTGCGGCGGTTGCGCGGTGGCAGTGAGGGTGTGGAGCGGGCCTTTCGGCGTGCAGGAGGTGGAAACCCCGGCACCCGACCGCAACCCCTTCCGGCTCATCAACCTGCCCTTCTACTACGTGGGGCAACTCGACCGCGTGCTCGAAAGGATGCGTGAACAGGGCGGCGCGGGCCTGCCCTTGGCCTGACGCGTCCGGGCGGGCTCTGCGGAAGTCCTGCCCTTGCCGCCTCCGGCTGTCCCTCGGGAACACGTGTGCCGGGGTGTGCGGCGGGCGGGGCGGCTACTCCTCGTAGTGGTCGAAGAGGAAGTCGTTGTAGGGGTACTTCTGGACGTGGAGCTGCTTCACGCGGGTGTAAAGGAGCTCCTTCAGCGCATCGATGTTCTGGCGTTCGCGGGCCGAGATGAAGATGCAGTCGTCGCCGAGGCGGGCCATCCACGTGTTCATCAGTTCCTCGAGCGACACGTTCTCCTTCGTCGAAGGCGTGAGGTCGTCGGCGTCCTTTTCTGTCCAACGGTAAGCGTCCATTTTGTTGAACACCAACAGTTGGGGCTTTTCGGAACACCCCAAATCGCCGAGTGTGGTATTCACCACCTCGATTTGTTCGGCAAACTCAGGGTGCGACACGTCCACCACGTGGACCAGCAGGTCCGCCTCGCGCACCTCGTCGAGCGTGCTCTTGAACGAGTCCACGAGGTCCGTGGGGAGCTTGCGGATAAAGCCGACCGTGTCGGCCAAGAGGAAGGGGAGGTTGTCGATGATCACCTTGCGCACCGTCGTGTCCAGGGTGGCGAAGAGCTTGTTCTCGGCAAAGACCTCCGTCTTGGCGAGGAGGTTGATGAGTGTGGACTTGCCCACATTGGTGTAGCCGACCAGGGCCACGCGGATGAGGCGGCCACGGTTTTTGCGCTGTGTCGTCTTCTGCCGGTCGATGTCCGCGAGGCGCTGTTTGAGGAGAGCCATGCGGCCGAGGATGATGCGGCGGTCCATTTCGAGCTGCGTTTCGCCCGGACCGCGCAGGCCCACCGAGCCCTTGCCGCCACCCGAGCCCGAACCGCCGCCCTGGCGCTCGAGGTGCGTCCAGAGTCGCTGCAGGCGCGGGAGCATGTAGCGGTATTGCGCCAGTTCCACCTGCGTCTTCGCGTTCGCCGTTTGCGCACGCATGGCAAAGATGTCGAGGATGAGGCTGGTGCGGTCCAGGATTTTCACCTTCAGTTCCTTTTCGATGTTGCGGAGCTGCTTGGCGGAGAGTTCGTCGT
>CAMGGA010000163.1 GCA_946055515.1 uncultured Bacteroidales bacterium | reverse complement strand
GGGTTCACCTTGCCTTTGGGCTTGCCCATGTGGCTCATGATGATGAGTGCGCCACCTTCGGCCAGCACCTTCTTCAGAGTGGGCAGCGCACCGCGGATGCGGGTGTCGTCAGTGATTTTACCGTTCTCGTCGAGGGGAACATTGAAGTCTACGCGGACAATAACCTTTTTGCCCGAGAAGTCACAAGTTTCGATAGTCATATCTTTTACCAATATTAGTGTATAAGAGTTTCTCAGTCACAGTCTGCCGTTCGCTTCAGCTGTGCTTTGTCGTGGCTTTGCATCGGCTACACAGACCGCAGGCAAAAATACAAAAAACAAAAGGAGATAAACAAGTTTCCCCGAAAGTTTTTTCCTTTCACCGACCTTCCCGCCCCACTTTTTTGCCCTTGCTGACATAAATGCTGGCACCAAGGTGGCGGAATTGGCTGCCGGCAGGCCGCTATAAAAGGAAATGGGGGAGGCACGAAGGGGTGTCCGTGCGTGGGCGTCGCCCCACCGTTTCGATGTGTGAAGGGTGAAAAATGAGCGAAATGGGAAGAAAAGGACGGTCTATATATACGTGTTTTTAAGGTGCGAAAAACGCTTCACAGCTTCACAGAAGTGTTGTTTATTACTGGGCTTCAGTTGAAAACAGTGTGAAGGTAAAACTTTCGACCCTTCACCGGTTTTCGGCGTTCAGAACTTAATAATTAACGTGGCTGGTGGCACTTTTTGGGCCTGGCTTCGGGCTTTCAACTCCTGGATTTGTCTTTTCAAAGCCTGCGATTGCTTTTTCTGTCGGGCATATCGAACGGCAAGAGTGCCGCATGGGTAATCCACGATGTGACCAGGGCCCGCGCTGTCACGTTTTGGTTCATAAAAATACGGCGCAGAAAACCTGTGAAGGTTTTTTAGTTTTACCTTCACGCTGTTTTGCTATGGAAATCAGCAGGAAACAACCACTGTGTGAAGCTGTGAAGCGTTTTTTCAGGGGCAAAAATACGTATAGTATGGACGCTGTGCTTCACTTTTTGTGGTTTGATATGAGTTAATGAGGTTGTCATGTTAGTCATTGAGCGCGGGTTTTTACCGTTCTTAAAAGTGGGTTTTTCTAAGACACTTTCGGCTGCTCTCGGCTGAGCGAAAACAAGTTTTCTCTCCGCTCTCGCTTGCACGAAAGTTTCCCAGACACTTTCGGCTGCGCTCGGCTGAGTGAAAACAAGTTTTCCCTCCGCTCTCGCTTGCACGAAAGCTCTCGCCAAGCCCAAGGGAGCAACCCCTTGGGCTTTTTGGTTGAACGAAAACGATCGTTTAGCTCCCACTGCAGGATGACTATTTCCCCTTCCTGAACAACTGCCAGAAGCGGGTGAAGTCGCGCTGGAGGCTGAGCCCCACGCCTTGGGTGGTGAGGGAGGAACGGGTGAAGTAGCGGTCGGTGGTTTCGCTGTAGCCACGCAGGCTTAAGCCGCCCTTCGGGGTGAGCAGGTAGCGGATGTCGAAATCGCCCACAAAGCTGGAGGCGTAGGCGGGACGGTCGCGATAGCCCAGGTTGCCGTTGATGAGCAAACGGTCGTTCAGGAGGCGACCCTGCAACTGGCCGTCTACTTCCAGGTCGGACCAGCCCATGGTGCCCGGCGTGAAGTTCGTGCCGAACGACCAGTGCGAACGGCTGCCGAGGGCGTTGGAGATGGCTTCGTTGAGCTGCCCCGTGAGGGTGGTGGAGAGCAGCGAACGCATGGCGGCACTGTTTTGCTGGCCTGCACTGGCTGTGGATTCGCCTGTGCCCGAGGGATAGAAACGCCCGATGCCGAGAAGGTATATGGCCTGGCGGTTGATGTCCTCTTCCGTGGCGATGAGCTGACGCACCATGCGACGCTCGTCGTCGGTGATGTTCTGGAAGTCGAGGTCGAAACTGACCTGCGGACGCTGCGCCTGGCCGCCGATGCGCAGGATGCAATCCACCTTGGCCCGCTTCTGGGCGAAGCCCGCGGCATAGTTGAGGTCGGAAAGGGGGACGCCCGTGATGGTCTGCACGGCACGCAGGTCGAGGTCGGCCAGCATCGGGTTGCCCGCAAAGGTGAGGGTGCTGCCCGGCTGAAGGGCCATGTTCTTCCGCAGCAGGTCCTGGATGGAAAGTTTGTAGCTGCCACGCGCCACGCGGTAGATGCCGTAGATTTCAAAACTGCCCTTGTTGTGGTAGGTGGCGCGAAGGGTGCCCGTACCGTAGGCGGAGAGCTGGTCGCCCGTGCGCGGGTCGGTGATTACGCGCAGTTCGGCCGAGGGGTTGGCAGCGATGTTGAAGTTGAGGTAGATGTCTGTGCCCGAGGTGGCAGGCGGATTGGCATCGTGGGGCATTTCCACAAAATGGAATGCGCGGGAGGAGTCGGTCGTGGCAGCGGGCTTCTTCCCCTCATGGAAACGTACCAGGCTTCCAGCCTCGCTGGCTGCACCCGTCCCTTGGGTGTAGACCAGGAAGGTGGGTGCAGTGGGCGCGAGGGTAATGTCGGCTGCGAAGAGGCCGGGTTCGCCGGCGAGGCTGATTTGCCCTGTGCCGTAGGCGGTGCTGTAGAAGGGCATGTCGGGGCTTTCGGGCTGGTCGTAGCAGAGAAGGTCGGTGGCTTCGACCTGGAAATCGTAGTTGAGCCGCTTGAGGTGGGTGTGGCGGAGCTGGCCGCGGGCCGTTCCGCTGCCGTGGTGGAGGTCGCTCAACTGGAAGTCGGTGAAGGTGAATGCGCCGGGGCGGAGGGCTACATGGCCACCCGCGAGGCGGTAGTGAACACCCGTGGCGCGCACGGTGCCTTCGGCATTGACGGTGGCGTCGCCCTGGAAGTCGAGTTTCTTGAACGGTCCGTAGAGACAGATGTCCCCCGTGACGTCACCGCCGAAGTTGTCGAAGATGTCCTCGACGTAGGGGTTGAGGAAACGGAGGTCGGAATGCTCGGCTCCGATGTCGAGGCGCAGGGCTTTTTCGGCAGGGGCTATGTGGCCCTTCACGGTGGTGCGGGCTTCGCCGCGGGCGGTGGGCTTGGCCATCTCGGCGTGGAGGCGGATGTGTCCCGGGGTGGGGTCCCAGCTGCCCTGGATGGAGGCTGCGCCCATGGGGCAGTGGTTGAAACTGAAGTCAGGCACGCTGAGGGTGGCGCGCAGGTCGGTGGTGCCTTCGGCGCGGGTGAAGACGGCGGTGCCCGTGGCGCGGCCGCCGAAGGCTACGTCGTCGAAATTGACGAGGGAGAGGATGTAGTCGATTTCCACATCGTGGAGGTGGGCCACGAGGGAGTCGCGCGCATGCTGGGCGAGGCGGCCATC
>CAMGGA010000162.1 GCA_946055515.1 uncultured Bacteroidales bacterium | reverse complement strand
TATAAACTCATAACCTTGTTCCTCATAACCTTATCCCTCACCCCTCCGCGGGCCAATTCACCAGATAAGCCCGTTCCGTGGTGCGCGTGAGTGCCGTGTAGAGCCAGCGGAGGTAGGGTGCGCCCATGGCCTCGTCCGGGACGAAACCCTGGTCCACGTAGACCCGTTCCCACTGTCCGCCCTGCGCCTTGTGGCACGTCACCGCGTAGGCATACTTCAGTTGCAGCGCGTTGTAGTAGCTGTCCTCCCGCACAGCCTTCATCCGGTCCCGTTTCAGCGGGATGTGCGCATAGTCCGCCTCCACCGCCTCGAAGAGCCGCTGGCTCTCCTCCCGCGTCAGCGAAGGCGACTCCGAGGTGAGCGTAGAGAGCAGCACGCGGCAGTCCAGTTCGAAGTCGTCGTAGTCCGGGAAGCGCAGCGTGGCGTCGGCAAAGGTGAAGCCATGCTGTCGGTGCTCGTTGCGGATGCGCACCACGCGCGCCGCGTCGCCGTTGGCGATGAAGTCCATCGGCAGGCGTTCGCCCGGCCCCAGGCCTTTCGCCGCGCGTTCCGTCCAGTGGTAGTTGTTCTTCACGGCCATCACCAGGTCGTCGCGCGTCAGCGCCTCCTCGCGCCCGAAGATACGTCCGCGTATGCCTTGGTTGTAGACGTTCGCCCGGCGGTTCGAGCGCGTCACCACCAGCACCCCCTCCGTGCCCACCTCGTGGTAGTCCGTTTCCAGTTGTTCGATGAGTTCCCCCGCCGGCAGCCTCCGCAGTTCCCCCTGCGGGTCCGGGCAGAGCGGCGGCAGTCCCGCGAAGTCCTCCGCCAGGAGCCGGCGCAGCAGGGTCGCCCCCGCCAGCACGCTGCTCCCCTCCGCCTGCCGCACCACCTGCCTCAGGTCAGCCTCCCCCACGAGCAGGCCGTAGCGCGCCAGCGTCTGCGCCCGCAGCGCCCCGCTCTCCTCCTCGCCCACGGGCGGCAGCTGCGCCGTGTCGCCCGTCAGGAGCAGGCGGCAGCCCTCCCCCTCGTAGACAAAGCGCACCAGGTCGTCCAGCAGCTGTCCCGAGCCGAAAGCCGGGGCGCCGCTGTCGGCCGGGTGGCCCATGGCGATCATCGAAGCCTCGTCCACCACGAAGAGCGCGTGGCGGAGCTTGTTGAAATTCAGCGAAAAGCGCGTGCCCTCGCCCTGGAACGTCTCCTGGCGGTAGATGGCGCGGTGGATGGTGAAGGCCGGGAGTCCCGCGTGGCGGGAAAACACCTTCGCCGCGCGGCCCGTGGGCGCGAGGAGCACCACCGTGCGGCCCAGGGCCTTCACCACGCGCACGAGGGCCGCCACGAGCGACGTCTTGCCCGTGCCCGCGAAGCCGCGGAGGATGCACGCCGGCTGCGGCTTGTCCGAGGCCACGAAGCAGGCCAGCAGCATGGCCGCCCGTTGCTGGTCGGGCGTGAAGGGAAAGCCGAAGGCCGACTCGAGGGCCCGGTAAACCTGTTCGCTCTGCATGGCCTGAAGGAAGTTAGGCACGCCCGCCGCCGCGGAGCAGCCGCAGCGCGTAGAGCGCGATGCCGGTGAAGCACAGCAGGGGTACGGAGAAAGCCTGCGCAATGTGGCCCGCGTCGGCGATGGCCCCCATTGCCACGGGCGACACTGCCCCGCCCACGATGCACATGATGAGCAGCGACGAGGCCCATTCCCTCCGGTCCTCCGCCGCGCGCAGGGCGAGGGCGAAAATGGTGGGGAACATGATGCTCTCGCAGAGGTAGCACACGAAGAAGGCCGCGATGCCCGCCGTGCCCTGCCCTGTGAGCAGCACGCCCATGGCCGCCGCCGCCCCGAGGGCGCAGCCGAGCAGCAGGCGTTCGGCCCGCACCAGGCCCATCAGCCAGCTGCCCCCCATGCGTCCCGCCATGAAGAGGCCCATGCCCCCGAACGAGAGGCAGAGCGCCGCCTGGGCGTTAGAGAGGCCGGAGGTCTCCGTCACGTAGTTGATGAAAAACGAGTTGATGCCCGTCTGCGCCGCCACGTAGAGGAAGAGCGCCGCCATGCCGCAGAGGAAGAGCGGCCGCCGCCAGAGCGGGCGTGTGCTTGCGGCGGCTCCGTCGCTGCCGGCTGCGGGAGCGGGAGCCGCGATTTCGGGCAGCGGGGCGCGTGCGAAGAGCGCCGCCGCCACCAGCACGGCCACACCTATTATAATATAGGGCATGGCAATGTCGGCCTCCCCGCCGTCGCCGCCGAAGAGAAACCACGCGCCTACGAGCGGCCCCACGAGCCAGCCCAGGCCGTTGAACGACTGCGCCAGGTTGATGCGCCGTTCCGCGTCGCGCGGGTGTCCGAGCACCGTGACGTAGGGGTTCGCCGCCGTTTCGAGGCAGGTGAGTCCGCAGCCGATGATGAAGAGCGAGAAGAGGAAGAAGGGGAACGACAGCAGCCGTCCGCCGGGCCAGAAGAGCAGGGCCCCCGTGGCGTAGAGCAGCAGGCCCGTGACCACCGCCGTGCGGTAGCCGAAGCGGCGGATGATGCAGCTCGCGGGGAGCGCCATGAGGAAGTAGCCGCCGTAGACCACCGTCTGGATGAGTCCCGATTCGGCCTTCGACACGTGGAGCGTTACCTGGAAATGTTTGTTCAGCACGTCGAGGATGCTGTGGGCGAAGCCCCAGAGGAAGAAGAGCGAAGTGACGAGGGCAAAGGTCCAGAAGAAGTCCCGTCCGCCCGCATCGCGGAACAGCCCCGTTTTCTTGTTCATGAGCGATAGGTTGATTGGTACGCCCGCAAAAGTACGCTATTTTGCCCAAAGCAGCGCCCCGTCCCGCCATTTGTTTCGGGACGGGGCGCAGAAAAGCCTCCGTGGCGCGGTGCGCGCGGGGTAGGGTGGGGGGAATGGCAGACGTTCCGCGGAGAGTGGTGGTAGATAGGGTGTGGAGCGTTTGAGATGGAAGGGTTTTGCGAATATCATGCACGTGTCGTGCGTTCAACGGGGAGGCATGGTTTGTGTTTCGGGCGTGTCGTGCGTTCAACGGGGAGGCCCGAAGGGCTGACCTTTAGCTCATAGCCCAGGCTGTAAGGCCTGGGTTAGGCCGGATACTACACGATGAGCCCTGTAAGGGCGGCATCTTTATTCATCGAACGCTTGTATAGAGGTGCCGCCCTTACAGGGCTCATCGGAGGGGATCTCGCCGAACCCAGGGCTTCACCCTGGGCTATGGGCTAAAGGTCGGGCTTTCAGCCCTCTGCGTTGAACGCACGACACGCCCGAAACACAAACCGGGCCTCCCCGCCAGCCGCTTGGCACGCCCTTTTTGGGGCTATGGGCTAAAGGTC
>CAMGGA010000161.1 GCA_946055515.1 uncultured Bacteroidales bacterium | reverse complement strand
TGCAGGAAGCGGAGGCGGCTGCGGATTTCGGTGAGCAGTCGCTTCGCCACGGCGGCGTCGTGCTCGTTCAGTTCGAGCGACTCGAAGAAGGGGTAAAGCTCCTTCACGGGCCAGCGCACGAGTTCCGTGATGGTGTGGCCGCCCACCCTCACGTATTCCGCCTCGGGGCGGAGGCGCGAGCCGTGGCACACCGGACACTCCGTGCGGCCGCGGTAGCGGGCCATCATCACGCGGTACTGTATCTTGTATTGGTTCCTTTCCAGCATGCGGAAGAAGGCGTCGATGCTCACCTGCTCGTCCTCGGGCAAGCGTTGCTCGTCGGCATCGCCGTGCCAGAGCGTGTCCTTCTGTTGGCGCGTGAGTTGGTAGTAGGGTGTGAAGAAGGGAAAATCCTTGTGGGCCTGTCGGCGCATGAACTCCTCTTTCCACATTCCCATCTTCTCGCCGCGCCAGCACATCACGGCCCCGTCGTAGATGCTCTTCGAACTGTCGGGCACCACGAGGTGCTCGTCGATGCCCATCACGCGGCCGAAGCCCTCGCAACGCTCACAGGCGCCGGCGGGGGAGTTGAACGAAAACATCTGGTCGTCCGGTTCGCGGAAGGTGATGCCGTCGGCTTCGAAGCGCGTGTTGAAGCGGTGGAGCAGACGGGCGGGATAGATGCGCAGCAGGCATTCGCCGTCGCCCTCGAAGAAGGCCGTTTCCACCGAGTCGGCGAAGCGCGAGAGCACGTCCTTCTCGCGGCTCACGCTGAGGCGGTCTATGAGGAGAAACACCTCGCGTCCCTCCAGGGAAGTCTCCATCACGTCCTCGATGCGACACATTTCGCCGTCCACCTCCAGGCGCGAGAAGCCCTGTTGCAGGTCGATGGCGAGCTGTTCGGCGAGGCTGCGTCCCGCCCTCACGCGCATGGGGGCGAGCAGCGTGAAGCGCGTGCCTTCGCTGTAGGAGAGCGCACAGTCGATGACGTCCTGCACCGTGTGGCGCTTCACCTCCTGTCCGCTCACGGGCGAGAAAGTATGGCCCACGCGGGCGAAGAGCAGGCGGAGGTACTCATAGATTTCCGTGCTCGTGCCCACGGTGCTCCGGGGGTTGCGTGCCGTCACCTTCTGTTCGATGGCGATGGCCGGGGGCAAGCCCTTGATGTAGTCACACTCGGGTTTGTGCATGCGGCCGAGAAACTGGCGGGCGTATGCCGACAGACTCTCCACGTAGCGCCGCTGCCCTTCGGCATAGAGCGTGTCGAAGGCGAGCGACGACTTGCCCGAGCCCGAAAGTCCCGTGATGACCACGAGCCGTTCGCGCGGAATCTCCACGTCGATCTCCTTCAGGTTGTTCACGCGGGCGCGTTTCACTTTTATACTATCGTTCATGCTGCTGCAGATTAGGGCTGCAAATTTAGTCATTAAGAAAGGATAAGGCGCAGGTTTGCTTTCCTATTTCTCGCAAAAGCCTTCCGCGCCCCGTCCTCCCCCGTCCACCACCCCACCCCGTTTTTCCACACCCTCCTTCCCCACTCCTTATATTCACTATTCTTTTTTGTTTCTTTTTCTTTTAAAAGAGAATGAGGAACTCATGTTGATGGGTATAGGCTGTGGAAAGTGTGGAAACTTCGGGGCGGAAAAATTTGGCCATTCCGTTATCCACGTTTGACGCCCCTTTGTCCACGTTTTCCTCCACACCCCTTGGGTGGGCAGAAGTCCTATGGATAAAGGACGGCAGGCGGCTTGGCCCCCAAGTTATGCACATCCTGTGGAAAACCTCGGGGTGGAGAAAAAAAGGTGGGCCGAACCCGCCGAAAACCTTGCGGAAAAGGGCGGAAAACCGGGGAAAACGGCGGTGGACTCGGGGAAAACGTGGAGGCGCCTGCTGGCTTCGTGCGCTGAGGGTTGTTCCCCGCTGTTTCCACAGCTTTTCCGCAGGTTATACACAGGCTTTTCCACGCCTTTGCTTAACTTTGCTGCCGTTTAAAATGCCCTTTTTATGAAGAAACTCACCGTAGAGGATTTGCAGCGCCTCGATGTCGCGGCCTTCCAGCAGGCCGAAAAACTGCCCTTGGTCGTGGTGCTCGACAATGTCCGCTCACTCCACAACGTAGGTTCCGTGCTCCGCACAGCCGATGCCTTCCGCGTGCAGGAAGTGGTGATGTGCGGTATCACCGCCACGCCCCCGTCGGCCGAAATCCACAAGACCGCACTCGGCGCGGAGGACTCCGTCAGCTGGCGCTACGCCGCCGATGCTCTGGCCGAAGTGCAGGTCCTGCGCGGGGCGGGCTACACCGTGCTGGCCGTGGAGCAAGTCGAGGGAAGCCTGAAGATGGGCAGTTTCCGCCCCGAGGCCGGGCGGCGCTACGCCGTGGTGCTCGGCAACGAGGTGAAGGGTGTGCAGCAGTGCGTGGTAGACGCCTGCCACCAGGCCCTCGAAATTCCGCAGTTCGGCACGAAGCATTCCCTCAACGTCAGCGTCACGGCCGGCATGGTGATGTGGGAATTTGCCCGTTGCCTCCTCCTTTCTCCTTCCCGCTAACTCATTTTCCTCTTTTATGAAATATGCAGTCATTGCCCTCGACCTCGACGGCACCCTCACCAACAATGCCAAGGAAGTGACGCCCCGCACCCGCGAAGCCCTCCACCGGGCCATGGAGCGCGGCGCGGTGGTAGTCCTGGCCTCGGGCCGCCCCACCTACGGCGTGGCTCCCGTGGCCGAAACGCTCGGTCTGGCGCACTACGAAAGCTATCTCCTGCCCTTCAACGGCGGAAAAATCGTGCATTGGCCCACCAAGCGCGAAATCTATGGCCGTCACCTCCCCGACGAGGTCATTCCCCTCCTTGTCCACTACGCCGAGGTTCACGGCCATGCCCTTGTGGGCTACCGCGACCGCCAGATACTCACGCAGCACCCCGACGACCCCTACGTGGCCGAGGAGGCGCGGATCAACAAGATGGAGATTTGCGGCGTGGACAACCTCCTGCACGCACTGGAGCCGCATCCCGTGAAACTCCTCATGACGGGTCACCCCGACGACATGGTGCGGGCCGAACGGGAGTTGGCGGAACTGTTGGCCGACCGCATGGAAGTGTTCCGTTCCGCCCCCTTCTTCGTCGAACTCATGCCGAAGGGGATAGACAAGGCACAGTCCCTGGCCCGCCTCCTGGACCATCTCCACCTCTCGCCTGCCGACCTCGTAGCCTTCGGCGACGGCTACAACGACCTCTCCATGATCCGCTTTGCGGGCATGGGAGTGGCGATGGACAATGCCGCTCCCGAACTCCGCGCCGTGGCGGACTACATCACGCTCAGCAATGAGCAGGACGG
>CAMGGA010000160.1 GCA_946055515.1 uncultured Bacteroidales bacterium | reverse complement strand
CAAATGAAAATCCTTCGGCTTTTCCTTTGCTCTGCGCTCGCCTTGCACTATCTTTGCCCCCTCAAACACCAACACAATGAACCTCATTGTCGATATAGGCAACTCTTCGGCCAAAGCCGCCGTGTTCGACGGTAGCGAATTGGTGCTGCGTAAACGCATCGACAACCAATGGGCCCAAGAACTGAAACAACTTGCAGCGGACTTCCACCCCGAAGCCTGCGCATTTGCCGTTGTCGGACCCTTCGAAGAGGAACAAAGAGAACTCCTGCACCACATTGCCCCCAAAGTGCTGCAAGTCACGGGCAACACGCCTGCACCACTCCACAGCGACTACCGCACACCCGAAACGCTCGGGGCCGACCGCTGGGCCGCTGCCGTGGGCGCCGCCGCACTGAAACCGCAAACGGACTTGCTCATCGTCGATGTGGGCACGTGTATCACTTACGACTTTGTCCGGAGCGACGCGCACTACCTCGGCGGGAACATCTCGCCCGGAGTGGGCATGCGACTCAGGGCGCTCCACGAACGCACCGCACGGTTGCCGCTCGTCTCGGCCGACAAGCCTTCCTGCCCTATCGGCCACAACACGGAAACGGCCATCCGCGCCGGCGTGCTGGAAGGCATTGACCACGAAATCAAAGGCTACATCCGCCAGTTCTCCCTCGACAGCCCCCAAGGCTGCGTGTTCGTCACGGGGGGCAACGGACCGCGTTTCGCCCGGGAACTCCCCGTCGTGCGCCACGATGCGCTCGTCGAACTGGGGCTCAACTGCATCCTCGAATATCACCGTTTAACTAAATAGCAAGCCAGCCCTTCCGAGCTGCTTCTCCCTTACTGTAAGCAAAATGAACCATCTCCACCGAATAGGTTGCACGGCTCTCATCACCGCCGCCACTGCGATTCCCTCTTTCGCCCAAACCAATGGCAGCAACTCGCCCTACTCGCGCTACGGCGTGGGCCTGCTTGCCGACGGAGGCAATGCCTTCAACAAAGCCATGGCGGGCACAGCCTACGGCATGACCGACAGCAAGCAGCTCAACACGCTCAACCCGGCTTCCTACGCGGCCATCGACTCGCTCACGTTCTTGTTCGACTTCGGCATGTCGATGCAAAACGCCAACGTGAGTGTGGGCGGCACGAAGACGAACGCGAAGAACACTTCCGTGGACTACATCACGGCGGGCTTCCGCATCGCCCCGAAGTTGGGCATGTCGCTGGGCATCATCCCCTTCTCGACCGTGGGGTACAACACGAGTTCCGAGAAGAAAATCAGCTCGGGACACGAAGACATCACGCAGACGACGACCTTCTCGGGCGACGGTGGCCTCCACGAGGTGTACCTGGGCTTGGGCTGGAACGCCTTCTCCACCCCCTCACACTCGCTCTCTGTGGGTGCGAACGCGGGCTACCTCTGGGGCAACCTGAACCACACGGTGTTCATGACGTTTGACGACGCGAACATCAACTCTTCGCGCCAGGTCTACGATGCGAACCTCCGCACCTACAAACTGGACTTCGGCGTGCAATACACCTACTCCCTCAACGCCAAGGACCGCCTGACCCTCGGCCTCGTCTATGGCCTGGGCCACGAGATGAACCGCCCGGCCTTCTACTACAACCAGAAGACGTCCTCTTCGTCTATCCTCGCCTCGGACACACTGACGGCCGCCAACGCCTTCGCCCTGCCCCACACCTTTGGCGCAGGCCTCACCTGGACGCACGGCCCATCGCTCCGCATCGGCGCGGACTATACGCTCCAGAAATGGGGCGCGGCGAAGTCGCCCTCGGTGGTGAACGTCGCGGGCGAACCTTTCTACACCGCCGTGAAGGGCAACTACGTGGACCGTCACCGCGTGAGCCTCGGCATGGAATTCGTGAAGAACCCGGAAAGCATCAAGTGGCACCACCGCATCCGCTACCGACTGGGCTTTGCCTACTCTACGCCTTACATCAAGGTAGACGGACAGGACGGACCGCGCAGCTACCAAGCCAGCCTCGGTGTGGCTCTCCCCATCACGAACCGCTACAACAACCGCTCGCTCCTCAACTTCTCCATCCAGTATGAACGCGTGGAGCCGCAGCTGAAGTCGATGGTGACGGAAAACTACCTGCGCTTCTGCATCGGCCTTTCCTTCAACGAACGCTGGTTCATGAAGTGGAAAGCGGAATAGCACGCGGCGCCCTGCCGCAAGGACTTGCGCTGCTTCTCCCTCTCCATATTCTATTATAAATAAAAGGTTGCCCCACTGACGTTCTTCTCCATGAGCCGCACTCCTCTTCATCTCCTCTTCATAGCCATGCTCCTGGGCGCACTCTCGCTTTTCAGCGCTGCCTGCGGCAGCGAGGCGCCCCCGATGGGCAGTGCCGTCACGGGACGTGACTCGCTGCCCGTGATGGTCACGCGTGGCGTGAGCAAACTCATCTCGGACTCGGGCGTCATCCGCTACAAGGTGATTGCCGAGGAATGGCGCGTCTATGACAAGACCACGCCACCGCGGTGGGAATTTCCCAAAGGCATCTTCATTGAGCGCTACGACGACAAATTCAAGGTGAACCTCTACCTCACCGCCGACAGTGCCTGGATTTTCGACCAGAATCTCTGCAGGCTCCGCGGCCACGTGGTGCTCGACAACCGCGAGGACCAGACGCTCCTCACTACGGAGGAACTTTTCTGGAACATCCGCACCAATCTCTTCTACTCCAACGTCTACACCCGCCTGTCTCAGCCCGAACAGGAAATCGAAGGCAACTGGTTCCGCGCTACGCTGCGCGGCGGCCGCCCCACGCAGTACCACGTGAAGCAGTCGAAGGGCTTCCTGCCCATGTCGGACGACTTCAACGACCAGCCTGCACCCGCAGCCGAACAACCCGCCGACACGCTCCAGCCGGATTCCGTTCTGCCCCTCCGCGAAGCCCCGCAGAGCCGACGCAAAGGCGCGTGAGCAGAGACAAATGCGCTTTTTTTCGGGCAAAACCATGGATTTAAGAAAAAATCCCTACCTTTGCGCGTCCTATTCCCGACAGAAAAATTAACAAAATAAAAAACATAAACATCTACAATGGCAGCATTACAAACGATTCGAAGCAAAGGCGCCCTGCTCGTGGGCGTGTTGGGCCTTGCCCTCTTTGCCTTCATTGCCGAAGAGTTCTTCCGCTCCATCGAGACTACTTCCAACATGGACCGTAGCCAGGTGGGCGAAGTGTTCGGCAAGAAACTCTCCATCCAAGACTTCCAGACCCTGGTCGAAGAACAGAGCGAAATGGCCAAAATCCAAATGCGCATGCAGGGACAGGAAGGCAACCTCACGGACCAACAGACCGAACAGATCC
>CAMGGA010000159.1 GCA_946055515.1 uncultured Bacteroidales bacterium | reverse complement strand
GCCAGCCTCGCCATCGGGTCGCTCTTCATCGACGAAGGCTTCGGCAACCTCGACCGCGAGTCGCTCGACCTCGTCATGACGGCCCTCTCCCACCTCGAGAACGCCCAGGGGCGCAAGGTGGGCGTCATCAGCCACACCGAACAGATCCGTTTGCAAATCTCCCCGCAGATTCGCCTTGTGCGCCAGCCGGGAGCGGGTGCCTCGCGGATCGAAGTGCGGTAAGTTTTCACGCTCGCAGAGGGGCCTCCGGGGCTCCTCTGTGACGTTTTGTTAAAAAAAACTTGGTGAAGTAAAAGGTAAGCCCTACTTTTGCCGCACTAATTCCCTAACAACATCATGGATTTCTTTACTCAAGTGGCTGAGGCCCTGGCCTCGCCGGCAGGGCAGGTCGGTATCGTTCTCACCGTCTTCGCCCTCACAATCGTGGCGTTTATCGCCGACAAAGTGCGCTCCGATATTGTCGCACTAAGCTCCATGGCGCTGCTCTTAGTGACCAATGTGCTCACCCCGAGCGAGGCCCTCGCGGGCTTCTCCAACTCTGCGGTGGTCATGATGATTGGTCTGTTCATCGTTGGCGGCGCCGTGTTCCAGACAGGTCTGGCCAAGATCATTTCGGGCCGCCTCCTGAAGTTAGCAGGCACGAGCGAAGTGAAGCTCTTCTTCCTCGTGATGATTGTCACCTCGGTCGTCGCTGCCTTCGTGAGCAACACGGGCACGGTGGCCCTGCTCCTGCCCATCATCCTCGCCATGGCGAAGTCGGCAGGCACGAGTCCGAGCAAGCTGATGATGCCCCTGGCCTTCGCGAGCTCCATGGGTGGTATCCTGACCCTCATCGGTACGCCCCCGAACCTCATTGTCGACGGCTACCTCCGCGACAACGGCAAGCCGGGCTTCAGCTTCTTCGACTTCCTGCCCATCGGCCTCATCTGCCTCGGCGTGGGACTCATCATGCTCTACCCCCTCTGCAAGTACTTCATGGGCAAGAAGAGCAAGGACAATGAAGAAACCGGCGAAGACCAGACCCTCGCTTCGCTGCTCCACGAGTACCACATCAACGACCTCGTGTTCCGCCTCCAGCCCAAGGAGGGCAGCACCCTGCTTGAGGGACGCACCGTCGGCGAGCTGGACATCCGCCGCAAGTATGGCGTGACCATCCTCGAAATCCGCCGCCACAACCGCTCCGTGTTCAGTCCGAACATCCAGGAGGCGGTGAACATCGACACCATCTTCCAGCCCGCCGACACGCTCTACGTGCTCGGTGAGCGCGACAAGGTGAACAGTTTTGCCTTCGACCACGAGCTCGCCGTCTTCGAGGACGAGGAGCGCGACGGCAAGGGCAAGCTCGACTTCTACGAGATAGGTTTGGCCGAAGTCCTGGTTTCGCCCGAAAGCGCCATGATTAACCGTCCCCTGCGCAAGGCCAACTTCAAGGAGCGCTTCGGAGTGAGCGTGCTGGCCGTGAAGCGACAGGGCAAGTACTACTTCGAGGACATCCTCGACGCCAATGTGAAGAACGGCGACATGCTCCTCGTACACGGCGCATGGAAAGGCATCGAAAGCATGGCGAAGAAGAACCGCGAATGGATAGTGATCGGTTCGCCGCAGGAGGACCACGAGAGCGTAGCCCTCGACCACAAGGCCCCCCTCGCCGCCTTCATCATGACGGCCATGGTGTTGCTCATGATCTTCGCCGACCAGATTGGCGTGAAGTCCGTGGCGATGGTCATCATCGCGGGCCTGCTCATGGTGTTTACGCGCTGCGTGCGCAGTGTCGATGCGGCCTACAAGATGATAGGCTGGGAAGGCATCGTGCTCATTGCGGCCATGATGCCGATGTCTACGGCCCTGTCGAAGACGGGCATTTCCGACTGGATTGCCCACAACTGCATCATGAGCCTCAATGCCTACGGAATCTACGCGGCCTTGGCCGGCGTTTACCTCGTCACCTCTGTGCTGAGCACCTTCATCAGCAACAGCGCCACGGCCATTCTCGTGGCTCCCATCGCCTGGACCGCAGCCGAGGGCCTCGGCGTTTCGCCCACGCCCTTCATGATGACGGCCGCCGTGGCCGCCAGTGCTTGCTTCGCCACGCCGATCTGTACGCCGCCCAACGCCATGGTGATGAACGCGGGCCACTACAACTTCATGGACTACGTGAAGGTGGGTCTCCCGCTCCAGATTGTGATGGGCATCGTGGCCATCCTCACCATTCCCCTCTTCTTCCCGCTCTAACGGAACAACCTTTATAAAATACAACGCTTTATGAAAAAAATCGCAACCCTCCTCGCGGGTCTCGCACTCCTCCTCGTGACGGCAGCACCCGCCGCAGCACAGTCGCTCAGCTGGGGTGTGACCGCCGGTCTCAACCTCTCGAAGCTCAGCCTCTCGGGCGACTACAAGAACATCGCCGGAACGAACCTCTCGACCGACAACAAGGCCGGCTGGTACGTGGGCCCGAAAGTCGTGTTCAACACCGTGCTCGGCGTGGGCGTAGACGCTTCGCTCCAGTACTCCGAACGCAACCTCTCCATCGGCGGTGAGAGCGAGAAGTACCGCACCATCGAAGTTCCCATCAACCTCCGCTACAACATCGGCCTGAGCAGCATTGCCAGCGTCTATGTTTCCACCGGCCCGCAGTTCGGTTTCGGCCTGCAGAACATGTCGTGGGAGGGCGCACTCGGCGGCGGCAACTTCGACAAGAGCAACATGACCACCACGTGGAACGTGGGTGCCGGCGTACGCGTGCTGAAGCACCTCGAAGTGGGCGTGGGCTACAACTTCGCCCTCGGTTCGGTCGGCAAGACGCTCTTCGAGAACGTGGGCGGCTCGGCCGGAGGCTCGCGCGACTACCAGCTGGAGTACAAGACCAACACCTTCCAGGTGCAGGCTACCTATTATTTCTAACAGAAAAACGTAACGACCATGCTGAGACTGAATTGTTTCTTCCAGGCCAACGAGGGTAAGTACGAAGAGGCCCTCGAGGCCGCCCTGGCCCTGACCGCCGCCTCGCGTCAGGACGCAGGTTGCATCGCCTACGACACCTTCGAGAGCGCCACGCGCCCCGACGTGTTCATGATCTGCGAAACGTGGACCGATGAGGCCGCTCTCCAGGCACACACCGAGGCCCCGCACTTCAAGGAGTACGTGGGCCAGCTCGAAGCGCTCGGTGCCATGAAGCTCGAGCAGTTTGCTTTCCCCGAAAAGTAAACCTCTCTCCCCGGCTCCCGCCCCCTGGGCGCACAACTCCGCCGATTGAAATTTCAAACCCAGGCTTTGAAAATCCAGTCCCGCCGACTGAAAATTCAAAGCCTGGGTTTGTTTTTGGGAGGGGCGGGGGATTTTTCCCAAT
>CAMGGA010000158.1 GCA_946055515.1 uncultured Bacteroidales bacterium | reverse complement strand
CGGGCCGCATCTGCCAGAGCCGCCTCGTGAAGGTGGGCGAATACTACCGCCTCTACGCCGCCCTCTGTGCCCGTCCCGGCGGCAACCGCGTGGTTTACTCCGACGACTTCGGACAGACCTGGCACTCGCTCGGAAACATCGACATTTCACCCGCACCCGACGGCAACGAGCCGAAGTGTGAAGAACTTCCCGACGGCACGGTCATCCTCAGCTCCCGTATGTGGGGCGGCCGCTACTTCAACTTCTTCACCTACACCGACGTGGAGAAGGGCGAAGGTACCTGGGGCAACTGCGCAGCTTCGCAGGCTTCCAACAACGGTACGGTGGCAGAAGGTAACAGCTGCAACGGCGAAATCATGATTCTCCCCGTGAAGCGCACCGAAGACGGCGCTGAAATGTTCCTCGCCCTGCAGTCCGTGCCTCTCGGCAACGCCCGTGCGAACGTGGGCATCTATTACAAGGAGTTGGCTCAGCTTTCCGACTTCAGAGACGCAGCCACGTTCTCGGCTGACTGGGACGGCCGCCACCAGGCTTCCTACATCAGTTCGGCCTACTCCACAATGATCATGCAGGCCAACGATACCATTGCCTTCCTCTACGAGGAGTCTACCTTCGGCAAGGACTACACGGAAGTGTACAAGGCTTACGCGCTCGAAGACATCACCGGTGGCCGCTACGTGTACTATCCCGCCACTTCTACCCAAGAATTTGTTGCCACCATCCTCGCCGAACGCATCTCGACCGTCACGAGCCTGCCGCAGGGTGAAGCCGTGGGCATGATCGACGCTGCGAAAACGGAAGAGCTCGGCAGTGCCGTGGCCAACGTAGCTGCCATCTACCAGGCCAACCCCACGCCCCAAGGCTACGCCGACGCCATGAAGGAATTCAACGAGAAGGTGGCCGAGGCTACTATCCAGCTTCAGGACGGCTGCGTCTACACGCTCAGCAACCAGGCCCGCACGGGCAATCCCTACCTCGGCATTTCGGAAAACGCCGACAACGTGGACGGCACGCACAAGGCTTACCAGGGTTATGCAGAAGTCACGGGCGACAACCAGAAGTTCGTGTTCTGGCTCCAGCCCGACGGCACATGGAAAATCAGCAGCAAAGCCAACGAGACCTTCCTGAGCCCCACGCAGGATTACTACAAGACTGTGTTCCAGGTTGAAGAAGCCGAGGCTGGCTGCTACACGGCGACATCGAGCGCAGAGGGTTGGACCGTTCTCGTCAGCACAACGCCTGTCACTGCTGGTATTCCTGCCCTCCACCTCGACGGAAGCAACAAGCTCGTGCAGTGGACAACGACCGACAACGGTTCACTCTGGAAAGTGGTGCCGACGGGTGAAATCCTCACCGACATCGCTGCCGTAGAAGCCGCCCAGCCGCAGTCGCAGCCTGCCGCTATCTACGACCTGCAGGGCCGCCGCCTCCAGCGCATTCCCGCCCAGGGCATCTACATCGGCAGTGACCGCCGCAAGCACATTGTGAAATAAATCCCTTCGCGCGACTTCATGCCGCGCCACCCCTCCAAGAGGTTACCCCCGGCAATCCAGTGGGGTAACCTCTTGGCCTTTCTTTGCCAATCTATTCTATCAAACTGTTTTTTCCCGATGAAAATCATTGACCTTGGAGCCACGAACTCCGTGATTAACGTGTATATGTCCCAGCTGCGCGACGTTTGCCAGCAAAGCCACCGCGCCCTCTTCCGCCGCAACCTCCAGCGTGTGGCCCGCGCCATGGCCTACGAGGTGAGCCGCACGCTCTCGTATTCAGAAAAGGAAATACAGACGCCGCTCGGCACGAAGCCCGTGCCCACCTACGACGACCGCATCGTGGTGGGCACCGTGTTGCGCGCAGGCCTGGCCTTCCACGAGGGCTTCCTCGACACCTTCGACGAGGCCGGGGGGGGCTTCGTGGCCGCCTACCGCGAGGAGGGCACGCCGGGCGAACTGAAAATCCAGCTCGACTATCTCGCTGCGCCTTCGCTCGAGGGCACCACGTTTCTCCTCGTGGACCCCATGCTCGCCACGGGCGGCAGCCTCGAACTTGCCTACAAGGCTTTTCTGCGCAACGGACAGCCCGCGCGGCTGCACATCTGCTGCGTGATTGCGGCCAAGGCGGGCATCGAGCATCTCCAGCAGGTTTTCCCCTCGGACGATGTGACGCTCTGGGTGGCCGCCATCGACGACGAACTCAACGCGAACGCTTACATCGTGCCCGGACTGGGCGACGCGGGTGACCTCTCGTTTGGCCCGAAGCTTTAATTGAAGGGAGGATGGCACAGGATGGCTGAACTGAAGGACAAATACCGCAATTACCTGCTGCTCGAGAAGGGTTTCTCGGACAATACGACCGACGCTTACTGCCGCGACGTGGACAAGCTCCTGCTCTTCCTCGCAGACGAAGGGCTGGAGCTTCGCAGCGTGGTGCTCGACGATCTCCACCGCTTCGCGGCCTCGCTGCTCGACGTGGGGATTTCGCCCATCTCCATAGCCCGCATTCTGAGCGGGGTGCGTTCGTTCTTCACCTTCCTCCTGCTCGACGGCTACATCGAGTCCGACCCGTCCGAACTCCTCGAATCGCCCAAGAAGCCCGACCATTTGCCCACAGTCCTCACCCTGGCCGAAGTGGATGCGCTCGAAGCCGCCATCGACCGGAGCTTGCCCGAGGGGCAGCGCGACCACTGTATCGTAGAAGTCCTGTACAGCTGTGGGCTGCGGGTGAGCGAGCTGTGCAATCTGAAGCTGAGCGACCTTTTTCTCGAAGAGGGCTTCCTGCGCGTGCTGGGAAAGGGCAGCAAGCAGCGACTTGTGCCCATTTCCCCGCGGGCGCTGCAGGAGATAGGGTGGTGGATAGAGGAGCGTAGCCACATCGACATCCGTCCGGGCGAGGAGGATTTCCTCTTCGTGAGCCATCGCCGCGGCCGCCATCTCTCGCGCATCACCGTGTTCCACAATCTACAGGTCATAGCCGACCGCGCGGGTATCGCCAAGCGCATCTCGCCCCATACCCTCCGCCACACTTTCGCCACGCACCTGCTCGAAGGCGGTGCCAACCTCCGAGCCATTCAGATGATGCTTGGCCACGAAAGCATCCGCACCACTCAGCTCTACACCCACCTCGACCGCGCCTTCCTACGCCGTCAGGTCATCGAACACCTCCCGCGCAACGCACGCTCCTGACCTTTCTTTGGATATGATAAGCTGCACCTTAACAGTGCAAGGCGAAAATCCTTCGGCTTTTCTTTGGCTCTGCGCTCGCCTTGCACTATCTTTGGATAACATAGGCTGCGGCTCGGCATAGTCAAAAGAAAATCCTTCGGCTTTTCTTTTGCTCTGCGCTCGCCTTGCACTATCTTT
>CAMGGA010000157.1 GCA_946055515.1 uncultured Bacteroidales bacterium | reverse complement strand
TTGACCCCATCGCCGTCGAAGACATCCAGTACATCGTCTGGAAACTGAAGTACCGTAATATCGGCATCCTTATCACAGACCACAATGTCGAGGAAACCCTCTGCATCACCGACCGCGCCTACCTCCTCTTCGAGGGCCGCATCCTCTTCCAGGGCACACCCGAAGAACTGGCCGACAACCAAGTCGTGCGCGACAAATACCTGACCAACAGTTTCAAGCTCCGCAAGAAAGACTTCAACGCAATCAGAAACTGACCTCACGCTCCCCCCGCTCTTAACCTTTTACCCCAACCCGACTAACATGTCCCTATCCTCCCTCCTCCTCCTTTCCGCCGCCCTCGCCACCTCCGACACCATCGAGGTGAACCACGTGCAATACGAGGGCCCCTACCCCATCATCCAGCACTACACCACCGACTCCCTCAACATGAAAGGCAAAGCCTTCGACCGCGAGGAAGTCTTCAGCAAGAACACCGCCATGGTCAAGCGCTCCGCCACGCGCAAGCAGGCCCCCGCGTCGGTTATCCGGCAAGGCGAAGCCATCCCCTCCAGCGGCACGGCCCAGGCGTCACTCTCCCTCCTGCGCTTCACCCTCGAAGCCCCGCGCTTCGTCAAGGGACAGATTGACCTCAGCGGCATCAAGGACTACCGCCTCTTCGTGGACGGCGTAGCCTGCACCGACAAGCAGTTCCAGCTCACCATGGGCCGCAAGGAAGTCATCGTCCAGGTGCTCTCCACGCCCACCTCCACCGACACGCTCCGCCTCCGCCTCATTGGCGACGACCTCGCGGGCGTCACCGTCAATCCCGAAGGCAAGCGCCCCTACACGATGGCCGACATGACGCAGGGCGACCACTACCGCAGCGTAGCCCTTTCTCCCTCGGGCAAATACCTCGTCACCACGGGCTACTTCCTGAAGCCCGACGGGTCCGCACAGTACGAGACCGTTCTTTCTGAAACCACCACGGGCCGCGAACTCCTCCACCGCAACGAATACGTGGCGCTCAACTGGCTCCGCTCCGCCGACGACATCCTCTACTATACCCGTCCCGCCGGCACCGGCCGCGAACTCGTGGCCTTCACCCCTGCCGACGGCCACGAACGCGTCCTGGCCGACAACCTTCCCGACGGCAGCTTCAGCGTCTCCCCCAAGGGCGACTACCTCATCTTCTCCCTCACCGACGAAGGCAAGGGCACCAAGGACGGCCTCAAGCGCCTTGAGCAGCCCGACGACCGCATGCCCGGTTGGCGCAACCGCAACGCCCTTTGGCGCTACGACCTCCAGTCCGGCCTCATGCAGCGCCTCACCTTCGGCTCCGTCAGCTGCTGGCTCACCGACATCTCCGCCGACGGTCGCCACCTCCTCGTCCAGACCAGCCGCTTCGACGCACACCGCGCCCCCTTCGAGCGCACCAGCCTCATGCGCATGGATGCCTACACGGGACAGGCCGACACGCTCCTCACCGACACCATCTTCATCTCCTCCGCACGTTTCTCGCCCGACGGCCGCCAGCTCTTGGTGAAAGCCTCTCCCGCCGCCTTCGGCGGTGTAGGCAACGAGTGTCCCGCCGGCCGCCAGCCCCAAGCCTTCGACAACCGCCTCTACCTCTACGACATCGCCTCCTGCAAGGCCGAACCCCTCCTTCCCCGCGGATTTGCCCCTGCCGTCGAGAGCTTCTCGTGGCATCCCACCGACGGACGCGTCTACTTCACGGCCGACGACCGCAGCTTCACGCCCCTCTTCGCCATCGACGTGAAGAGCCGCAAGCTCGTGCGCTACGAGCTCCCCGTCACCTCCGTCCAGGGCTACTCCATAGCCTCCGGCACCACTAAACCGCGCGCCGTCTTCTTCGGCCAGTCCGCCACCCGTGCGCGTGAAATGTTCACCTGCCAGCTCACCGACAAGGCGCGTCCCGACGCAGTGCGCATCGGCAAAATCAACTTCGACGAACTCTATGCCGACGTGGCCATCGGCACCTGCCACCCCTGGAAGTTCCAGGCTTCGCGCGGCGACTCCATCGACGGCTTCTACTTCCTTCCCCCCTCGTTCGACGCCACAAAGAAATACCCCCTCATCGTCTACTACTACGGCGGTTGCACCCCCACCACGCAGTGCCTCGAGTTCCAATATCCGCTCCAGGTATTGGCCGGCCAGGGCTATGTCATCTATGCCGTGAACCCCAGCGGCACCATCGGCTACGGCCAGGAGTTCGCCTCGCGCCACGTAGGCACCTGGGGCAACGAATCGGGCGACGACATCATCGAGGGCACGAAGAAGTTCTGCGCCGCCCACCCCTTTGTCGACGCCTCCCGCATCGGCTGCATGGGCGCCTCCTACGGCGGCTTCATGACGCAGTATCTCCAGACGCGCACCGACCTCTTCGCCACCGCCATCTCCCACGCCGGCATCAGCAACATTGCCAGCTACTGGGGCGGCGGCTACTGGGGCTACACCTATGGCGAATGTGCCCAATACGGCAGCTACCCCTGGAACAACCCCGACATGTACGTGAAGCAGTCGCCGCTCTTCAATGCCGACAAAATCCACACGCCCATGCTCCTGCTCCACGGTACGGCCGACACCAACGTGCCCACCAACGAGAGCCAGCAGCTGTTCACCGCCCTGAAGATTCTGGGCCGCGAAGTGTGCTACGTGCAGATTGACGGAGAAGACCACGTCATCACCAACTATCCCAAGCGCCTTGCCTGGCAAAACACCATCTTTGCCTGGTTCGCCAAGTACCTCAAGGGCGAACCGCAGTGGTGGGACGCGCTGGAAATCAATCAGTAATTTATAATGTATAATGGTTGGCGCGGTATCTGGCTGTCTGGGATGGCTGGTACGCGCCAATCATTATCCGTTAAGGCGAAACAATGACTTACAAACAAGAAACGATAAAACCCTACGGCGAGGAAGGCAGCAAGGGCGAACAGGTCGAACAGATGTTCGACAGCATAGCCCACTCCTACGACCTGCTCAACCACGCCCTCTCCTTGGGCATCGACCGCGGTTGGCGCAAGGCGGCCATTCGCCAGCTCAAGCCCCACGCGCCGCGCCGCATTCTCGACGTGGCCACGGGCACGGGCGACTTCGCCATCATGGCGGCCCGCGAACTCCAGCCCGAGAGCCTGCTCGGTGTGGACCTTTCCGAAGGCATGATGAACGTGGGACGGAAGAAGGTCAAGGAAGCCGGCCTCGATGGCATCATTTCTTTCCAGCGCGAGGACTGCCTCCACCTCTCGCTCCCCACAGATAGTTTCGATGCGGTAATGGTGGCCTACGGCATCCGCAATTTTGAAGACCTTGACCAGGGGCTCCGCGAAATGTGCCGCGTGCTCCGTCCCGGCGGACACCTGGTCATCGTCGAACTCACCGCGCCGGCC
>CAMGGA010000156.1 GCA_946055515.1 uncultured Bacteroidales bacterium | reverse complement strand
GCGGGCGAGGGCAACTTCAAGTACTACATGCTTTCGTACAACGCTCAGGGCGAACGCCTTGGCTTCTACTACGGCCTGGCGGACGGCGCGGCCTTCCTCAACGGACCGACGCGGGCTTACCTGGCCCTGCCGCTGGCCGACGCTAACTTTGCCTCGTACCGGCTCTTCGACGGAGAGGTCACGGGACTCGGCCAGGCGGCTGCCACGGACCGCAGCGACGTGCCCACTTATTCGACGGACGGACGGCGCTCGCTCATGCCGCTGAAAAATCTGCCGGCAGGGGTCTATATCCGCGGCGGAAAGAAGGTGGTAAAATAGTGTCCGGGGCTTTTCCCCGAACGGCATTTTCCCATAAACAAAAAATCTCTATCCAAGCAACGCTATCATGAAACAGTATATCAAACCCCGAACCGCAGCCGTCCGTCTCCACACGGAGGCTCCGCTCTTCGGCCCGAGCACGGTGAACGAGGAGGTGGGCAACGGCGTGCAATGCGCCCCCGGCCTGGAGGACTGGACCGAAACGGACTGGACGGACGAGGAGGAATAGCCCTCGACCGCCCTGCCCCGCCCCGCGCGGCACACTGAAAAATCGCCCGGCAGACTGCAACGGTCTGCCGGGCGATTTGTGCCAATGGGGCGGGGCGGGCTACTTCGTGAGTTCCCAGAAGGCGACGGCCGAGGCGGCGGCGACGTTGAGGGAGTCGACGCCGTGGGCCATGGGGATGCGCACGACGTAGTCAGCGGCGGCGATGGCTTCGGGGGCCAGGCCGTCGCCCTCGGTGCCGAGGACGATGGCAAGGCGGGGCTCGGCGTGGAGGGCGGGATGGCTGATGGGGACGCTGCGCTCGGTGAGGGCCATGGCGGCGGTGCGGAAGCCGAGGTCGCGAAGCTCCTGGAGCGTGGGCGACACCCAGGTCCAGGGGACGAGGAAGACGGACCCCATGGACACGCGCACGGCACGGCGGTTGAGGGGGTCGCAGGAGGTGGGGGTGAGGAGGACGGCGTCGATGCCGAGGGCGGCGGCGGAACGGAAGATGGCGCCGATGTTGGTGGTGTCGACGACGCCGTCGATGACGGCCACGCGACGGGCGCCGCGGCAAACGCTCTCGACGGTGGGGGGCTGGGGACGGCGCATGGCGCAGAGCACGCCGCGCGTGAGGGTGTAGCCCGTGAGGGAGGCGAGCAGCTGGCGGCTGCCCGTGTAGACGGGCACGTCGGGGCAGCGGGCGAGGATGTCGGCGGCGTCGCCCGTGAGGTGGCGGCGCTCGCAGAGGAGGGCGAGGGGCTCGAGGCCGGCGTCGAGGGCGACGCGGATGACCTTGGGGCTCTCGGCGATGAAGATGCCTTTCTCGGGCTCGAGGCGGTTGCGGAGCTGGGCTTCGGTGAGGGAGGTGAAGACTTCGAGGCCGGGGTGGCTGAGGGTGGTGAGTTCGATGGGGGTCACGGTTTGCGGGGGTTGGGGAATGGGTCGCGGGAGGCGGATGGCTCCTGCCCCACTCCTATTTATATATATCATGCGCGCGGGCGCGAGGATGGCTTCGGGGGGATTTGGCTGCAAAAGTAGTGTTTCGCGGTTTATTTGCCGAAGCTGCGGCGGCTTTATTTGCCGAAGTGACGACACGGAAGGCGGATTTGGCATTTCTCTCCCAGGCTTCAGAAAAAGAAATCGGCACGCTGAATTTCATTTTCCACTGAAAATGAGAAGAAAGCGAGGAGGTGACAGAATGGCAGTAGGAATTTTTTTGCAGAAAAAACGAGTTTGGCACGCAGATTGCATTTATGGAGGCGTGATACCGAAAAGGACGCCACAAGCATTACTCAGCATAATAACAAACAAAAAAGATAAAACATCATGGGAAAGATTATTGGTATTGACTTAGGAACTACGAACTCCTGCGTGTCGGTTTTTGAAGGTAACGAACCGACCGTGATTGCCAACAGCGAGGGCAAGCGCACCACTCCCTCTGTGGTGGCTTTCGTCGAAGGCGGCGAACGTAAGGTGGGCGACCCCGCCAAGCGACAGGCCGTGACGAACCCGCTCCGCACTATCTACTCCATCAAGCGCTTCATGGGCGAAAGCTACGACCAGGTGCAGAAGGAAATCGCACGCATGCCCTATAAGGTGGTACGCGGCGAAAACAACACGGCCCGCGTGGAAGCCGACGGCCGACAGTACACGCCGCAGGAAATCTCGGCCATGGTGCTCCAGAAGATGAAGAAGACGGCCGAGGACTACCTGGGACAGGAAGTGACGGAAGCGGTCATCACCGTGCCGGCCTACTTCTCTGACTCTCAGCGCCAGGCCACGAAGGAGGCTGGCCAGATCGCGGGCCTCGAGGTGAAGCGCATCGTGAACGAACCTACGGCCGCTGCCCTCGCCTACGGTATCGACAAGGCAAACAAGGACATGAAGATTGCCGTGTTTGACCTCGGTGGCGGTACGTTCGATATCTCTATCCTCGAATTCGGCGGCGGCGTGTTTGAAGTGCTCTCCACCAACGGCGACACGCACCTCGGCGGTGACGACTTCGACCACGTGATCATCGACTGGCTCGTACAGGAATTCAAGAACGACGAGGGCGCTGACCTCTCGGCCGACCCCATGGCCATGCAGCGCCTGAAGGAGGCCGCAGAAAAGGCCAAGATCGAACTCTCGAGCTCGACGACGACGGAAATCAACCTGCCGTACATCATGCCCGTAGGCGGTGTGCCCAAACACCTCGTGAAGACGCTCACCCGCGCGAAGTTTGAAGCACTCGCACACCACCTGATCGAGGCTTGCAAGGCTCCGTGCGAGGCAGCTCTCCAGGGCGCCGGCATCTCGAAGGCCGACATCGACGAAGTAATCCTCGTGGGCGGTTCGACCCGTATCCCCGCCGTGCAGGAACTCGTGGAGAAGTTCTTCGGCAAGGCTCCCTCAAAGGGCGTGAACCCCGACGAAGTGGTGGCCGTGGGCGCTGCTATCCAGGGCGCTATCCTGAACAAGGAACAGGGCGTGGGCGACATCGTACTGCTCGACGTGACGCCGCTCTCGCTGGGTATCGAAACGCTCGGCGGCGTGATGACGAAACTCATCGAGGCCAACACGACCATCCCCTACAAGAAGAGCCAGGTGTTCTCCACCGCTGAGGACAACCAGCCGGAAGTGACCATCCACGTGCTCCAGGGCGAACGCCAGTTTGCACGCGACAACAAGAGCATCGGCCGCTTCAACCTGGCCGGCATCGCTCCCGCACGCCGCGGCGTGCCCCAGATCGAAGTGACCTTCGACATCGACGCCAACGGCATCCTGAAGGTTTCGGCCAAGGACAAGGCTACGGGCAAGGAACAGACTATCCGCATCGAAGCCTCGAGCGGCCTCTCTGAGGACGAAATCAACCGCATGAAGGC
>CAMGGA010000155.1 GCA_946055515.1 uncultured Bacteroidales bacterium | reverse complement strand
ACATCAAGCTCGCCTCCATGCTCACCGAATACACCATCGACGTCTTCCGCGAAGTCGAAGGGGAAGAAGTCAACGAAGACATCTACCTCGATGAGTTCAGCGACGAAATAGACCAGTGGGTCATCGACGCCATCAAGCAGCTCGGACTCGAAACCGCCAAGGACGTGCTCAACGCCCCGCGCGAAATGCTCATCGAAAAGGCCGACCTCGAAGAGGACACCGTCGACGAAGTGCTCCGCGTGCTCCGTGCAGAGTTCGAACCCGATGCACCCGCACCCGCCGCGCCCGCACAACTCCCCGAGCCCGAAGCACCCGCTGCCGAGGCCGACGACGCTGCCCCCGAAGCTCCTCAGGCCGAAGAGGGCGAAGCGAACGCTTCACAGAGTTAGGACAGTGAACGAACACAGGGAATGGCGCGCGGGACAAGGTGACCCGAAGCTGAAGTAAGCCGCGACGCCCCGTTCCCCCGCTCGCACCATTCCTAAGCTATCAGTACACATCCTAATTCAACCCCGAAACAACCCAAACCGCACATGAGTATCAGATTAAATAGAGCCATAAAAGAATTTGGAGTAGGATTGCAGACGCTCACGGACTTCCTCGCACAGAAAGGGGAAGGCGTGTCGGAAGACCCAAACCAAAAGCTCACAGAAAAGCAGTATGAACTGCTCAAAAAGGAATTCGGCGCAGACAAGGACCTCCGCAGCAAAGCCGAGGAGATGATCCAAAACCGCCAGGACAAGAAACGTGGCGCCAATGCCGCCGCTCCGAAACCTGAACCCGAAATGGTGGAAACCGTCGTGCCCGATGAACTCAAGCCGCAGCTGAAGCCGCAAGGACACATCGACCTCAGCCAGGTGGGCAAGCCGAAACCTGCACCCGCAGCCGAGGAGAAACCCGCTCCCGCTCCCGCACCGGAGGCCGAAGAAGCCAAACCCGCCGCACAGCCCGAGAAGCCGGCCGCACCCGCAGCACCCGCCGCAGCCCAGAAGCCCGCTGAGGCTCCCGCACCGAAGGCGCCCGCACAGCGCCCCAGCGTCGAAGAACGCGCACGCGCCATCGGCGAGGAGGAAGACGGCGTGTTCAAACTCCACAACAAGCCCGAACTCTCCGGACCCAAGGTGCTCGGCACCATCGACCTGAGCGCCATCAACTCCACCACGCGACCCAAGAAGAAGTCGAAGGAGGACCGCCGCCGCGAACGCAAGGCCGCCGGCCAGGGCGGAGCCGCCAACGGAGCCGCCGCCGCACAGCCGGGACAGCCCCGCAAGAAGCGCACACGCATCGGCAACGAACGCGTCGATGTGGCCGCTGCAGCCAACCAGACCAAGCAGAAGGGCGGACAGGGACAGGGCAAGCGCCGCGCTGACGGACAGCCCCAAAACGGCGACCCGCGCCAGAAGGGACAGAACCAGGGACAGGGCCAGAACCAGCAGGGCGCATCGAAGCGCAACGCCAAGGACCGCAACCGCCGCGCCAAGGAGGTGAAGGTGGAAGTGAGCGAAGAAGACGTAGCCAAGCAGGTGAAGGAAACGCTCGCCCGTCTCACCAACAAGCAGAAGGGCGGCAAGGGCGCCAAGTACCGCAAGGAGAAGCGCGAACAGCAGCAGGCCCGTGCCGAAGAGGAACGCCGCGAAGCCAAGGCCGAAAGCAAAATCCTGAAACTCACGGAATTTGTGACGGCCAACGAGTTGGCACAGATGATGGACGTGCCCGTCACGAAGGTCATCGGCACCTGTATGAGCATCGGCATCATGGTCAGCATCAACCAGCGCATGGACGCCGAGACCATCGACCTCGTGGCCGAAGAGTTCGGCTTCAAGACGGAATACGTGTCGGCCGACGTGCAGGAAGCCATTGCTGAAGAAGCCGACGCCCCCGAAGATCTCGAACCCCGCGCTCCGATCGTCACCGTCATGGGCCACGTGGACCACGGCAAGACGTCGCTCCTCGACCACATCCGCAAGACCAACGTCATCGCAGGCGAGGCCGGCGGCATCACCCAGCACATCGGTGCCTACAACGTCCGCCTCGAGAACGGCCGCCGCATCACCTTCCTCGACACCCCGGGTCACGAAGCCTTCACCGCCATGCGTGCCCGCGGTGCCCAGGTGACCGACATCGCCATCATCATCATTGCCGCAGACGACGACATCATGCCCCAGACCAAGGAGGCCATCAGCCATGCCGTGGCCGCCAACGTGCCCATCGTCTTTGCCATCAACAAGGTGGACAAGCCGCACGCCAACCCCGACAAGATCAAGGAGGGCCTCGCGGCCATGAACTTCCTCGTCGAGGACTGGGGCGGCAAGTACCAGAGCCAGGACATCTCGGCCAAGAAGGGCATCGGCGTGGACGACCTTCTCGAGAAGGTACTCCTCGAAGCCGACATGCTCGAACTCAAGGCCAACCCCAACCGCAAGGCGGTCGGCACCGTCATCGAGAGCTCGCTCGACAAGGGCCGCGGCTACGTGGCCACCGTACTCGTCTCGAACGGTACGCTCAAGCAGGGCGACGTGGTGCTCGCCGGCACGAACTACGGCCGCGTGAAGGCCCTCTTCAACGAGCGCGGACAGCGCATCCAGGAAGTGGGCCCGTCGATGGCAGCCACGCTGCTCGGTTTCAACGGTGCGCCCCAGGCCGGCGACCAGTTCCACGTGATGGAAACCGAACAGGAGGCGCGCGACATCGCCAACCGCCGCGAACAGCTCCAGCGCGAACAGGACCTCCGCACCCGCGAAGTGCTCACCCTGGAGAAGATCGGCAAGCGCCTGAAGATGGGTTCTTACCACGAACTCAACATCATCGTCAAAGCCGACGTGGACGGTTCGGTCGAAGCCCTCGCCGACAGCTTCATCAAGCTCTCTACGGAGAACATCGTGGTGAAGGTCATCTACAAGGGCGTGGGCCAGATTTCCGAAAACGACGTCACGCTCGCCGCAGCCTCCGATGCCGTCATCGTGGGCTTCCAGGTGCGTCCCTCGCAGCAGGCCCGCAAGCTCGCCGAGCACGACGGTGTCGAAATCCGCCAGTACTCCGTCATCTACGACGCCATCGAGGATGTCAAGGAGGCCATGGAGGGCATGCTCGAACCCGTCATCAAGGAAGAAGTCACCGCCAACATCGAGGTGCGCCAGGTTTACCACATCTCCAAGGTGGGCTACGTGGCCGGTGCGTACGTACTCGACGGCAAGGTGAAGCGTTCGGACAAGGCACGCCTCATCCGCGACGGTATCGTCATCTTCACGGGCGAAATCAATGCCCTGAAGCGCTTCAAGGACGACGTGAAGGAGGTGACGACCAACTTCGAGTGCGGTATCTCCCTGACCAACTGCAACGACATCAAGGAAGGCGACGTCATCGAAACGTTCCAGGAAATCGAGGTGAAGCAGAAGCTCTAATCC
>CAMGGA010000154.1 GCA_946055515.1 uncultured Bacteroidales bacterium | reverse complement strand
AGCTCCCGACCATCGCTTCGGGCATCACCATCAACCGCGTGGAAATCTGGGTGACGAACAAGACGGGAGCCACCACCGATACGCGCAACCTCGTGGCTTTTGCCGACTTGGCCGAGTATGACCACATAGGCAACCCGCAATGGGCGGCAATCGGGGACGAGAACCCGAACAACAATGCCAACACGCTCTATGCGTCGCTCAATGAAGGAATGGCCGCGGCCCGCGATGTGTCCTCAGCCACGCAGGTGCTCGACGGAGCTGGGCTGACGGGCGGTGTGGATTATGAAAAGCTCGAGTCTGCCCGAAAGCTATCTTCTTCTGAATATACGCTCAACTCGGCCTTGGGCTACGTTTCGCTCAAGCAGACCCTCCAGACGGACCAGGTGCTGGCAGTGGCCTACGAATATACCTACCGCGGACAGACCTACCAGGTTGGCGAGTTCTCCTCCGACAGAAAGGACACGAAGGAGGTACTCTTCGTGAAGGCACTGAAGAATACTGCCTGCACGCCGCAGATGAGCAACTGGCACCTGATGATGCGCAATGTCTATGCCCTCGGGGCTACCTCGGTGCAGAAAGACAAGTTCAAGCTCGACATCAAAATCCTTTCCGACACCACGGGTGTCTACCTCTCTTACCTGCCCGAACCTGCGCTGAAGAGCCAGCGCCTGCTCACGCTGCTGGGCCTCGACCGACTCAATAATAATAACAAGCTCGGCGCGAACGGCTATTTCGACTACGTGGAGGGCTACACCATCGACGCGCAGAGCGGACGTGTCTATTTCCCCACCGTGGAACCCTTCGGCAAGGGGCTGGCCAAGGCCATCGGCAGCGAGGCCGTGGCGGAGAAGTATGTGTTTCAGGAACTCTACGACTCCACGCGTACCGTGGCGCGGCAGATTGCCGAAAAGAACAAATTCATCATCACGGGTGAGTACAAGGCTTCCCGCAACGATGAAATCCAACTTGGAGCTACAAACGTTCCGCGTGGCTCGGTGGTGGTGACTGCGGGCGGACAGACGCTCATGGAGGGCTCGGACTATACGGTCGATTACTACGGCGGCGTGGTGAGAATCCTCAACAAGAGCGTGCTGGATGCTGGCACGCCCGTGAATGTCTCCTTGGAGAGCAACACCAACTACGGCATGGAGCGTAAGAACATGTTCGGCGTGAGCTTTACCTACGATTTCAGCAAGGACTTCCAGTTTGGCGGTACGTTCATGCACCTCGGCGAGAAGCCTTTGGTGAACAAAGTGTCGATGGGCAGCGAACCGCTCAACAATACCCTTTGGGGATTCAACGTTTCCTGGAAAAAGCAGAGCCAACTCCTCACGGACTGGCTCGACAAGCTCCCCCTGCTCCATTGTACCGCACCCTCCAACATCAACTTCACCGCCGAGTTCGCCCAACTCGTGGCGGGCCAGAGCGGCGACCTGCAGGGAAATGCTTCCTACATCGACGACTTCGAGAACTCCAAGAGCGAGATTGACATTTCCAACCCGAAGGAATGGAACTTGTGCAGTGTGCCCTCCATGTTCGCGGAGAGCCGCCTCAGTGGCGATGTGCGCTACGGCTACAACCGTGCCCTCTTTGCCTGGTACTACATCGACCCGCTCTTCACCCGCCGCTCGTCCAGTCTCACCCCGGGGCATATCAAGGGCGACCTGAAGCAGCTTTCCGACCCCGATGTGCGCGAGGTGTACAAGAGCGAACTGTTCCCCAACAAGAGTGTGAACATGCAGGAGTCCAACACCTTGAGCGTGCTCAACCTGGCTTACTACCCCAACGAGCGTGGCCCCTACAACCTCGACCCTTCGCTCAACGCAGACGGCAAGCTCCTCAACCCCGAAAAGCGCTGGGGCGGCATGATGCGCAAACTCGACATCTCGGACTTTGAAACGGCGAACATCGAATACATTGAGTTTTGGATGCTCGATCCCTTCATCAAGGCACGCGACGAAGGCCGCACCTTCAGCGGTGACCTCTATTTCAACCTCGGCGAAATCAGCGAGGATATCCTCAAGGACGGTAAGAAGTTCTTCGAGAGCGGACTCCCCGTGGATGATGACCCCTCGCAGTACACCGAGACCATCTGGGGACGTGTGCCCACCCAGAACACCGTGACCTACGCCTTCAACACCGCCAGCGGCTCGCGCTCGAAGCAGGATGTGGGCTTCAACGGCCTCACCTCCGAACAGGAACGCACCTATCCCGCCTACGCCGACTTCCTCAACGCCGTGCAGGCAAAGGTGCGCCCCGAGGTCTACGACTCGCTGCTTCTCTCACCCTCGGCCGACAAGTACCACTACTTCCGCGGAACTGACTATGACCAGGCGCAGCGCTCCATCCTGGACCGCTACAAGTATATCAACAACCCCAATGGCAACTCGGTCGATGCCGACAGTTCGCCGGAGTCCTACAGCACGGCCTACAAGACCCAGCCCGATGTGGAGGATATCAACCAGGACTTCACGCTCAACGAGTATGAGAAGTACTACGAGTACCGCGTGAAAATCGACGAGGATGCCATGCAGGTGGGGCAGAACTACATCGTGGACAAGCGCGTGGCCAGCCAGAAGACCCGCGACGGCAAGGTCCGCGACTATACCTGGTACCTCTTCCGCATCCCCGTTGACCAGTACCTCCGCCGCCAAGGCACCATTTCCGACTTCTCCTCCATCCGCTTCATGCGCATGTTCCTCACCGGCTTCAGCGAGCCCGTGGTGCTGCGCCTCGCCACCCTCAACCTTGTCCACGGCGAATGGCGTGCCTACGAGCAGGCCCTCTACCAGGGCAAGGCCCCCGAGACGAGCGGCATCCTCGAAGTGAGTGCGGTGAACTTTGAAGAAAACAACGAAAAGGAACCCGTCAATTACATTCTCCCCCCAGGCGTGAGCCGCGTGGTGGCCCCGGGCCAGTCGCAGCTTTTGCAGGACGACGAGCAGTCGTTGGCCCTCACCGTGAAGCAACTTGCTTCGGGCGATGCGCGTGCCGTCTACAAGAACACTTCGCTCGACCTCCGCCGCTACCGCCACCTCCAGATGTTTGCCCACGCCAACTCCCTTATGGGAGAAACGCCCGTGGAGGACGGACAGGTTTCGCTCTTCGTGCGCCTCGGCTCTGACTACAAGAGCAACTTCTACGAATACGAAATCCCGCTGACCATTACCCCCGCGAATAAGTATGCCGACAACACGACCAGTGCGAAAATCGTGTGGCCCGCAGAAAACATGGTGGACGTGGACCTCAGCCGACTGACCGACGTGAAGCGCAACAGAAACCTGCAGAAGTCGCTCGGCCTCACGACATACGCCCAGCTGTATTCGGAATACGACCCCGACCGCCCCGCCAACAAGATCAGCATCGTGGGCAACCCCTCGCTGGGGGAAGTGCGCACCATCATGATCGGTGTGCGCAACAACTCCCGCACCGTGCAGAACGTGGAAGTCTGGGCCAA
>CAMGGA010000153.1 GCA_946055515.1 uncultured Bacteroidales bacterium | reverse complement strand
CGCTCGCCTTGCCCAAGGCGTTGCCTCGGGCTGGGTGCTAAAGAAAGGACTTACAGCCCTTTTCATTGAACGCGGACTTCTTTCTTCTGAATTTTCTTTTGCCCTGCGCTCGCCTTGCGCTATATTTGCACACAAAAATCAAAGAAAACCCTATCTGACGCCCCTCGCACCTTCCCCGACAAGGGGTGCAAACCAACTTGAACCATTGAGAAAATGCGCTTTAGTGATGTGATCGGACAAGAAGCGGTGAAGCAACAGTTGCGGCGCTTGCTGAAGGAGGACCGGATGCCCCATGCCTTGCTCTTCGCAGGGCCCGAGGGCACGGGCAAACTCCCCATGGCCTTCGCACTGGCCCAACGCCTGCTCTGCACCTCGCCCACGCCCGAAGGCGACGCGTGCGGGACGTGCAGCGGTTGCCGTATGGCCGCCAAACTGGCCCATCCCGACCTCCACTGCGTGTTTCCCGTGTTCAAGCCCGCGGGGCAGAGCAGCGGCGCCGTGAGCGACAATTTCCTCAAGGAGTGGCGCGAACAAATCGCCGAGACGCCCTATTTCGACCGCTCTACCTGGCTCGCACGCATCGGGGTGGAAAACCAGCAGTCGCTCATCAATGTGGCCGAAGCGCGCAACATCCTGGCAAAACTCGTGAACCGGAGCAGTCAGGGCGGGCGCCGCGTGGTGGTCGTCTGGCTGGCCGAACAAATGAATGCCGAGGCGGCCAACAAATTGCTCAAAATTCTCGAGGAACCGCCGTTCGGCACGGTCTTCATCCTCACTTCGGACCACCCCGAACGCATGTTGGCCACCATCCTCAGCCGCACGCAACGCATCGACTTCAAGCCGCTTCCCGAAACGGAAATGGCTGCTGCTCTGGAGCGGCAGTGCGGCCTGCAGCCCGACGATGCCAAGGCCGTGGCCCACGCGGCGGGCGGCAATTTCATCAAGGCCCTGCAGGGGGTCACGGTACACGCCGACACGGCCCAGTTCTTCGACCTCTTCGTCCTGCTCATGCGCCTCTGCTATATGCGGAAAATCAAGGACCTGCACGAGTGGAGCGAACAGCTCGCAGGATGGGGACGCGAGCGGCAGAAGGCTTTCCTCGACTATGCACAGCGCATGGTGCGGGAAAACTTCATGTACAACTTCCACCGCCCCGAACTCAACTACATGAACCGCGCCGAGGCCGACTTCGCCGTGCGCTTTGCACGGTTCATCAACGAGCGGAACGTTATCGGCATCATGGACGAACTCGCGGCCGCACAGCGCGACATCGAGGCCAACGTCAATCCGCGCATGGTATTTTTCGACTTCACGCTCAAAATGATTGTGTTGCTCATCCAGTGAGCGCTGCGCAATGGCTTCCCTGCCGCGCCGGCGTTTCGCGTCTATCATATTTTACCCTCTCATCTTCCATTTTCCAATGAACGAAACAGACAGACAACCCATAGCTCCCACTGAAGTCCCTCCGTGCAGGGCGGACGAGGCGTGCTGCGGCACGTGCCGATCCACCCGCGACGGCAGCGACGCCAGCTGCTGGGGCGACGCCTCCCTGCGCGGATTCTGCGCAAAGGGCTGCGGAAGGAGCGACCGGCAGCTCAATACCTACGACTACCTTGCCGGCGTGCCCGGCAACCTCGAGGACACGGACTTCGTGGAGGTGCAGTTCAAAAACACGCGCAAGGGCTTCTTCCGCAACGACAACCACCTCGACCTCCAGAAGGGCGACATCGTGGCCGTCGAGGCACAGCCCGGCCACGACATCGGCGTGGTGACGCTGACGGGACGACTCGTGTTGCTCCAAATCCAGAAGGCCAACCTGAAGCAGGGCTTTGAAATACGCCGCGTCTACCGCAAGGCACGCCCAGCCGACCTTGAAAAATACGAACAGGCCAAGGCCCGCGAACACGCCACGATGATTGAGTCGCGGCAGATTGCCAAACGGCTCGAACTGCAGATGAAAATCGGCGACGTGGAGTACCAGGGCGACGGCAACAAGGCGATTTTCTACTACATCGCCGATGCCCGCGTGGACTTCCGCAAGCTCATCAAGGTGCTGGCCGAAACCTTCCACGTGCGCATCGAAATGAAACAGATCGGGGCACGCCAGGAAGCGGGACGCATCGGCGGCATCGGGCCCTGCGGCCGCGAACTCTGCTGTGCCACGTGGATGAAAAACTTCAGTTCGGTCAGTACCGCTGCCGCCCGCTTCCAGGACATCACGCCCAACCCGCAGAAACTCGCGGGCCAGTGTGCCAAACTGAAGTGCTGCCTCAACTACGAGGTGGACGCCTACATGGAGGCCGCGCGCAAGTTGCCCGAGCGCAACGTGCAGCTCGAAACGGCCGACAACACCTACTACTTCTTCAAGGCCGACACCCTCGCGGGCCTCGTCACTTATAGCACGGACCGCCGCCTGGCCGCCAACCTCGTGACCATCACCGCGGAACGCGTGAAGGAGGTGATGGCGCTCAATGCGGCGGGCGAGAAGCCGCTCAAGCTCGAGGCGGAGGACGCGCCCGCACCCGTGCAGCCCCTGGACCTCGCCCAGCAGGAGGACCTCACCCGCTTCGACAAGGTGAAGCGCGGAGGCAAGCGTGGCAACCGCCGGCGCGGCGATGCGCCGCAGGAGGAACGGCGCGGCAAGCAGGCCCGGTCCGGCGAACGCCCCGCCAAGGCGCAAAAGGACCAGCCGCGCGAGGAGGGAAAGCCGGGCGGCAACGGACACCGCCGCGAACAGCGCCCGCCACGGGGCGGACACCGCCCGCAGCGCGGCAACGGAGGTGCCCAGGACCGTCCGGGCGGTAACAAACAATAGGACTCAGGATATGGAACAGCGCTTTGGCTTTTTCTGTCCGCAGGCATTGCAGCGCGCCGCCACTGTGCGGCGCGCTGTGTGGCAGGGCGTGAAGTCCCTGGCCTGCCTGGCGGTGGTGGCAGGCTGCCTGGCGGCCTGCAGGCCGCGCACGGCCGCTTTTGCCTACGAGAACGCACCTGTCGACGGCTGGCAACCCATCGACACGCTCCACTTCTCGGTGGACTCGCTCCGCGAAGGGGGCAACTATCTCCTGACCCTCGGGGTGCGCACCTCTACCATCGTGGCCTATCCCTACAGGTCGATCACCCTCCGCGTGCATCAGTGCTGGCATCAGCCCGAAACGGCCTTTTGCGACACCGTCTGCGTGAGGCTGGTGGACGGGCAGGGCAACCGCGAGGGGCGCGGCATCACGCTCTACCAGGTGGAGCAGCCCTTTGCCCGCCATGCTTTCCAGACAGGCCAGCGTGCCGAAATCACCATCACCCACCTCATGCGCAGCGGCCTGCTGCAGGGCATCGAATCGGTGGGAGTGCGTGTTGAGCGGGAATGAGCCGGATTTAAAGTCGGCGTGATGCGTTCAACGCGCGCCCCGTTTGAGGAAATAAATCCCGCGCGTTTGTTTTCGGTCGGCTGGAGGCGTTCAACG
>CAMGGA010000152.1 GCA_946055515.1 uncultured Bacteroidales bacterium | reverse complement strand
GCCTCGGGGCGGGCCAGGCGCACGAAGCGGCGGGCGTTGAGCGGCGTGTCGATGGGCAGGTAGCAGACGAGGTCGGCCCCAGGATAGTCCTTGCGCACCTCGTAGCCCGAGGGGGAGAAGAAGGTGAGCAGGATTTTCTTTTCGGGATGGAGTTGGCGGAGCCGTTCCATGAGGGGGCGGCCCTGTTCGAATTCGCCTAAGGAGGCTGCGTGGAACCACACGTAGCCGCCCTCCTGGGCGTACTGCCGGAGCTTGCGCCAGGTATCGTCCTGTCCGCGCATCATGGTGCGCACCTTCGGGGAGAAGAGTGCGGCGATGCGGCAGCCGAGCAGCATGAAATAGATGATAAGGGAGTACACGTCAGGGAGGTATTAGAAGGAGCAGAAGGAGAGTTGGGCAAAAAGGGCTGACGCCCGGCCGTTAGCCGAGCGCCTGCAGGGCGGCGTCCATGCGGGCAAGGGTTTCGTCCTTGCCGAGGAACGCAGCGAGTTCGTACATGTCGGGACCCTTGCCCGTGCCCACGAGACACACACGCCAAGGGTTCCAGGGCTTTTTGCCGCCCTCCGTGGCCCAGGCGTCGATGGCGGCCTTTTGGGTCTCGATGGAGAAGTCGGGAAGCTGGGCGAGGAGATTGCGGAGTTCGCCCATTTCGCCGGCCGTGCCCTCCTTCCAGTTCTTGCGCGTGAACTTGTCGTCCGCGCTGTATTCGGGGCGGAGGAAGAAGAAGTCGCAGAGCGGCCAGAGCTCGTGGATGAAATTGATTTTCTTCATCTTCATCATGCCCACCACGGCCTCGACGCGGTCCATCGGCGCCTCGATGCCCGCCTCGCGGAGCACCTTGTCAAACGCGGGGGCGAGCTCGGCGTCGGGCTTGTGGAGAATATATTCGCGGTTGAACCACTGTCCCTTCACGTAGTCGAATTTCGCGCCGCTCTTGGAGCATTTTGCGAGGTCGAACTGCTGGATGAGTTCTTCCATGGAGAGGATTTCCTGGTCCGTGCCCGGGTTCCAGCCGAGCAGGGCGAGGAAGTTGATGACCGCTTCGGGGAGGTAGCCCTGCTCGCGGTAGCCCGCCGACACGGCACCCGATTTCGGGTCGTGCCACTCCAGGGGGAACACGGGGAAGCCGAGGCGGTCGCCGTCGCGCTTCGAGAGTTTGCCCTTGCCGTCGGGTTTCAGCAGGAGTGGGAGGTGGGCGAAGGCGGGCATGGTGTCTTCCCAGCCGAAGGCGCGGTAGAGGAGCACGTGGAGCGGTGCGGAGGGCAGCCACTCCTCGCCGCGGATGACGTGGGAGATTTGCATCAAGTGGTCGTCCACGATGTTGGCCAGGTGGTAGGTGGGGAGGTCGTCGGCCTTCTTGTAGAGCACCTTGTCGTCGAGGATGTCGCTCATCACGTGGACGTCGCCGCGGATCAGGTCGTTCACGATGACCTCCTCGCCGGGTTCGATCTTGAAGCGCACCACGTAGTTTTCGCCGGCCTTGATGAGGCGTTGCGTTTCCTCGTCGCCGAGCACCAGGGAGTTGCGCATTTCCATGCGCGTGTGGGCGTCGTACTGGAAGTTGGCCACGCTTTCGCGCTTGGCGTTGAGTTCTTCGGGCGTATCGAAGGCGATGTAGGCCTTGCCGGCGTCGAGGAGTTGCTGCACGTACTGGCGGTAGATGTCGCGGCGTTCGCTCTGTCGGTAAGGTCCGAAGTCACCGCCGAGGCCCACGCCTTCGTCAAACTCGATGCCGAGCCAGCGGAACGACTCGATGATGTAGTCCTCCGCGCCGGGCACGAAGCGCGTGGAGTCGGTGTCTTCGATGCGGAACACCATGTCGCCGCCGTGCTTGCGGGCAAAGAGATAGTTGTAGAGGGCGGTGCGGACGCCGCCGATATGGAGGGGACCTGTGGGACTGGGCGCAAAGCGCACGCGTACTTTTCTTTGGGTCATCGGGAAGTATTTTTGTTGTGTAAATTCTTGTGGTTCAATGCCTGCCACTTGGGTAAGGCAAGGCAAAGTTATGTTTTTTAATCCAAACAGCAGGCTTTGGGGCCACGTTTTGCGGATTTTTGCGGTTTTTCGGGCCCACGGGAGGCCGCAGGGCGCGAAAGGGAAGCCCGCTTCGCGGGTTTTGCGGGCCGGGAAGGGCCGGGGGCTTTCCAATCGCTGCGACTGTTTTTCCAAAGCCTGGGATTGATTTTTCAAAGCCTGGGATTGAATTTTCAAAGCCTGGGATTGAAATTCCAAAGCCTGGGATTGAAAAACGGCCCCCTGCGGCCAAGGCCGTGCGGCGGGGAATGTCCACTTTGGAAAGTCGGTTTGCACATTTCGCGGCTACGGGAAATAATCTCCAAAGTTTAGCCCGTCGGGCAAACCTTCTTCCCAAACTCTTTCTTACTTTTGCGCTCTCAAAAATATCTTGTTCTGCCAATGAAAATCCTACATACGGCCGACTGGCACTTGGGAAACAATTTCCACGGCTACGACCGCACCGGCGAACACCGCCATTTCCTCGACTGGCTCCTCGGCCAGCTCCGGCAACAACAGCCCGACGCACTCGTCGTGGCGGGCGACGTGTTCGACTCCGCCAATCCCTCCTCCCGCGCCGAACAGCTCCTCTTCGACTTCCTCCAGCAGGCCACGGAAGCCGTCGCCGGGCTGCAAATCGTGCTCATCGCGGGAAACCACGACTCCGCCGCGCGGCTCGAAGCCCCCGCCGCACTGCTCAAGCCCCTCAATATCTATGTGCGCGGCACGGTCCACCTCACCGCACAGGGCGAACCTGACTATGCCTACAACCTCCTGCCTCTCTCGCCCCGCACGGAGCGCGAGGCCGCCTGCGTCTGCATGGCACTGCCCTACCTCCGCGGCGGCGACTACCCCGCAGGCATGACGCCCGAAGAGGGGCTCCGCCTCTTTTTCCAGGAAATGCACCGCAGCCTCCGCGAAAGCGACTTCGCCGGACTGCCCGTGGTGGCCGTGGCCCACTTCTACGCCGCCGGGGCCGAGGTCTGTGAGGGAGAACACTCCGAACGCCTCGTCGTGGGCGGGCAGGACTGCGTCCACACCGACGTGGTGGGTAAAGGGGTGGCCTACACCGCACTCGGACACCTCCACAAGGCACAGCGCGTGGACGGACACGACCACGTGCGCTACGCCGGCAGCGCCCTCCCCATGTCGTTCAGCGAACGCGGCTACCGCCACGGAGCCGACTGCGTCACCCTCTCGCCCGAAGGCCGAGTGGAGGTGCAGCGGCTCGACTACAACCCGCTCCGCCACCTCATGTCCATCCCCGCACAGGGCAAGGCGGCCCGCGTGAAGGAGGTGTTTGACGAAATCGCACAGCTCCCGAAACGACGCAAGGACGACGACGGGACCGACTGGCCCTATCTCGAAATCCGCATCGAGGAGCAGCAGCCCGAACCGACGCTCTGGCACGATGTCTGCGAGGCCCTCGCCGACCGCGCCGTCCACCTCTGCCGCCTGCTCCGCGTGC
>CAMGGA010000151.1 GCA_946055515.1 uncultured Bacteroidales bacterium | reverse complement strand
GGGCCTCCCCGCCAGCCGCTTGGCACGCCCTTTTTGGGGCTATGGGCTAAAGGTCTGCCCTCCGGGGGCGGGGGGGAAGTCATTTCTTGTCCCGTCCCTTCGCGTCGAAGTCGTAGCGGAAGGAGAGGAGGAGGAAGTGGTGGCGGCGCAGGGCGTAGTTCTCGATGCGTTCTGTGGCCGTCTGTTCGGCCCAGTAGGAGCGTTGCTTGTTGAGGATGTCGTCCACGCTGAGGCTCACGAAGCCCTTGCCCGCGAGCACCTTGCGGCCCACGCTCGCGGTCCATTCCGGGATCACGCGGTTCATCTCCGCCATTGCGTAGCCCGCGTGTCCGCGTAGCGTGAGGTTCGTTTCGAACGTCCAGTCGCGCCACTTGTACTTGCCGTTGAGCCATCCCGTGTAGTCCTGCCGGGTCTGGTTGTTCTCTGCCGAGGGGCGGTAGCGCATCAGGCTGAGTTTCGCCTCCACGCCCGTGCCCACGGTGACCGCGTCGCTCTCGTAGCTGAGGTTGGGGCGCAGGCGCAGGTAGTTGTCCACGCAGCGGTTCAGCGGTGCCTCCGTGGCGTCGAAGTCCGCCAGGAGGAAGCCGTAGCTGCGGCGGATGCCGCCCTCCAGTTCCGTGCGGAGGCGGATATATTCGCCGAAGCCGCGGTCGATGTCGAGCGAAAGGCCGAGGTCGTAGCCCCCGCGCACGTTCGTCTTCTGCGTGCGGTAGGCACCCGTGAGGGGCTGGAAGGAGAGGAGCGTGGCGATGGGGTCCACCTGCTTCGTCAGCCGCAGCGTGGCGGTGATGCTCTGCTGCAAGCGCATGATGTTGGCGAAGTAGCGCAGGCTCGCGCTGTGGGAGTGGCTGTTGCGGAGCATCGGGTTGCCCTCCACGATGTAGAGCGGGTTGGTGTCGTCGGTGAAGTCCACGCGGTCCAGCATGTCGGGCGCCTTCGTGTCGTAGCTGTAGGAGAGTTCGACGTTCTGTCCGCGCTTCACGTTCCACCGCGCCTCCAGCGCCGGGTTCCAGAGCCAGAGGTTGCGGGTCGCGTCCACGTCCAGCGCCCCGCGGTGGTACTGGAGGTTCTCGTGGGCCGCGCTGAGCCGGAGGCGCGGCGTCATCTTCACCTTCCCGAGCGTCAGCTGGAGCGACGTCTGCATCCAGTGTGTGCCCGAGGAGAACCGTTTGGCAAAGGAGTTTGCCTCGTCGATGGCCTCGGCGGGGAAGTTTTCGGCCGAAGCGAACGCCTCGTCGCCCACCGCGTGGCGGCGTGCCGCGAAGTCGCGCAGGTACGAGAAGTCGTAGGAAGCTGTCAGCAGCACCGGTTCGCCCAGCCATACCTTCAGATTACCCCCGCCGCCCAGCTTCAGGCGGTGGCCCGGTTCGCGGTCTGCCTCGTAGCGCACCACGTTGTCTGCGGGCGAACGGAAATAGCGCAGGTCGCGCAGGGCGAGCGCCGAAACCTGGGTGTCGGCATAGTCCGCCGAAGCACTCACTGACACACTGCTCGCCTTCCCGAAGTTGTGTATGAGCGTGGCCCAACCTTTGGTCTTCATCTGCTCCGTGTGGCGCTGCGCTTCGTAGAGCGAGCGGGCCACCACGCCGCGTGCGAGCGCCTCGGCGTCGGTCACGGCAAAGGCTCCCTCGAGCGGGTCGTCCGTGGCCGCATAGGGGTCGCCCTCGAAGGTCGCCTGGCGCCGCGTCTCGGGCGCGTCCTGCTTGACGAACTCCCACGAGGCGTTGGCGTAGAACTGTGTGCGTTCCGTCAGCTCCAGGTTGTTCGAGAAAGAGAAGCGCGGGTACACCTGGTGGTTGTAGCTGCGGCTCGTGCTCAGGCTGTAGGCGTTCGTTCCCGAGGAGAGGAACGTTTCGCGGCTCTGTCCGCTGCGGTCCCAGGTGTCGAGGTGCTGTCCCTCGATGCAGAAAGTGTACTGGTTCGTCAGCTCCTTTTTCTCCCCCGGGTGCTTCCACGCGTGCTTGTAGCCCAGGGAGCCGAACTGCTGGCGGCCGAAGGTCGGTGCGTTTTGCCACGAGGTGGAGCCGTAGTTTTTCTGGAAAGTATTCTGCCCTGTCGTGTTGATGTTCGCGTAGGCCATGAAGGGGTCGCTCAAGGAAAAATACATGGCGTCGAGCAGGGCGCGGAAGCGGTCGGGGGTCACGTAGTTGCCCTCTGCCGAGCCGTACCACTTCTCGAGGAAGGAGGGTTTCACCTGGATGTCCAGCACATGGTCCTCCTCGCCGTCGTCGCGGCCGGTGCGTTCGGCCAGTTTGCTCGCCTTGTTGTACGCCTTGATGCGGTCCACCGCCTCGGCCGGGAGCCGCTGCTGGAGGATGGCGTTGTCGGCAAACATGTCCTCGCCGTTCACCAGGATGCGCACGGGCTTGTCCATCCAGTAGAGCTTGCCGTCCTTCTGCGTCACGCCCGGCAGCTGCTGGATGAGTTCGTCGAGCCTTGCCCCCTCGCTCAGCTGGAAGGCGGCGGGGTTGAAGACCACCGTGTCGCCGCGCATCACGAAGCGTTTCGCCCTGGCGTTCACCGTGGCCGTGCGCAGGTAGACGTCGGAGGGCTTCAGGCGGATGTCGCCGAGGTCGAGCGTGTCCTTGCCCTCGACGGCCACGAACACAACCTTGCGGGAGTGGTAGCCGATGAGCGAGACCTCCACGCGGCAGTCGTCGCCCGAGACTTCGCAGCAGAAGCAGCCGAGGCTGTCGAGCGTCAGGCCGTAGATGCTGCGGCCCATGCGGGCGTATTCGATGACAATCTGCACCGTGGCGTCGGGCAGCGGTTCTCCGCTGTGCCCGTCGATGACGCGGCCCCGCACGTTTTCGGCGTGGCCCTGCGCCAGGGCGGCGAGGAAGAGGAGCAGTAGCAGGTAGAGGTGTTTCATTGTGCGTGCTGTTTGTGGGTGGATTGGATGTTTGTGTAGATCTGCGGGCAAAAGTAGGCCTTCTTCTCCGCATGAACAAGGATCGGGGGGCATTTTTTAAAAACTTTTTGTGTTGAAACGTGCGGGCCGTAATCCGTGGTGCGGGAGGGGGCGCGCGGTCGGCGGATTTGGATTTCCGGTCGGCGGGTTTGGATTTCCTGTCGGCGGATTTGGATTTCCTGTCGGCGGGTTTGGCGGGGCGGTCGGCGGACGGGTGGCGGAGGGTTGCGCGCGGGCGCGGGATGTATATAGGCATAACACGCGGGCGGGGCGTTTGTGACAGTGAAAGCGTGTTTTTTTGTCCTGTTTTTTCCGGGGCGGTGCCGGGGCGTAGGGTTGCTGGACAGAGAAATGCGGATTTTTCGGGAAAAAATTTGGCGGTTCCGCGCCGAAGGTTTATCTTTGCACCCGATTTAAAACCACAAGCGTTTGAAACGTACACAAGGAAAGGTGCTCGAGTGGTTGAAGAGGCACGCCTGGAAAGCGTGTAACCGGCAAAACTGGTTCGTAGGTTCGAATCCTATCCTTTCCGCCAGTCAATGATTGACCCGCCCCCTGCAAGGAGGCGGGT
>CAMGGA010000150.1 GCA_946055515.1 uncultured Bacteroidales bacterium | reverse complement strand
TCTTGCTGAGCTTCAGGCGGAGGCGCGTGGAGAGGTCGCTCCAGGGGCGCGTCTTTGCCGCCAGGTTGTAGGACATGGAGGCGGAGAGTTCGTCGATGATCGAAATCTTGCGCTCGCCCGTGGAGTCGCGGTCGGACTTCACCTTCATCTCCACGTTGTTGGAAATCGACATGCTGATCATGCCCTGCTGCGTGCCCGAAGGGTAGCCATAGAGCGAGCCCGAGTAGGGCGAATACTTCACCTGGGTCACGTTGCCCGCCGCGTCCACCTTGTCGTAGGTCTTGGTGTAGCCGTAGGAGGGAGCCGTGAAGTCTGGCGCATAGCTGAAGCTCACGGTGGGCTTGAAGACGTGGCGGATGGCGATGATCTTATCGCCGAAGAGTTTCTTCCAGGGCTTGTAGAAACCGTAGAGCGTGGTGTTGGCCGAGATGCCCACGTTCCAGTCGTAGAGGTTGTAGAAGCCGTAGGTGGTGTCGCAGACTTCACGCTGATCCTCGCGGTCCCAGGAGCGGTTCACGCGCTGGGCATACATCAGGTCGCGGAGGGAGAACGACGGGGAAACGTTGATGTACTTGAAGAGCTGGAAGGTGGCATCGATGGGGATGCGATGCTGTATGCCGTTGCGCCAGTCCTTGATGAGGTTCGACTTCAGGAGCTGGTCTTCCTTTGTGGTGATGGAGTTGGACATCTGTCCCGTGTAGGACATGGAGATTTTCTCGTACCAGCGTTCCTTGCCCACCTGGCGTTTGCGGCGAAAAGGATAGAAGCGTGCCACAGAGACGCTGAGGTCGGGCAGTGTCACGGCCAGCGAGGAGTCGCGCATGTTCTGCGTGAGGTTGCCCGAGGCGGAAATGGAGAGGCCGAGGTCCTGAAAGGTGTGGCTATAGCTCACCGAACTGGCTCGTGTGCTCTGGGTGTAAGAGAGCGGGTTGTACATGCTCTCGAGGTTCTTGCGCTCATAGTTTTCCGAGGCAAAGTTCACGCGGGCCGAGAAGTTCGTGTTGGGGTTCGCCTTCGAGTCCTTCGTGTGCGTCCACTGCAGTTTCAGGCTCTTCGTCACGGCATAGTCCGGCATGTTCTTTTCCCCCTCCACGGTGCGCAGGTAGCTGAAGTAGACATTGCCGCGGTAGCGGTAGCGCTTGTTGTAGTTTGTTTCGGCGCTCACGCCCCAGGAGCCCTTCGTGTAGATTTCGCCGAGGAGCTTGAGGTCCATGTAGTCGCTCAGTGCAAAGTAGTAGCCGCCGTCGCGGAGGTAGAAGCCGCGCGAAGTTTCGTCGCCGTAGGAGGGCATCACGAAGCCCGAGCAGTACTTCTTGTTGAAGGGGAAGAAACCGTAGGGGATGGCCAGCGGGAGCGGCACGTCCTCCACCACCACGTAGGCCGGGCCGAACACTGTTTCCTTCCCGGGGCGCACCTTGCCGCGCGAGAGGTTGATGTAGAAGTGGGGGTGCTCGGCGTCGCAGGTGGTGTATTTCGCGTGCTGGATGTAGAGCGTGCCGTCGTCGGTGCGCTTGGAGTCCTGGCTTTGCAGGAAACCGTTGCCCTGTGCCGTCGCCACGTTTTGGATAAAGCCCTTCTTGGTCTTGAAGTTGAAGGACATGCGCTCGCTGTCGTACTGGTCGCTGCCCTGCTTGTACACGGGCTTGCCGTCTAAGCCGCCTGCCTTCGTGGAGTCGATGCGGCCCTGTGCGTGCACGAGGCTCGAGTCCATGTTCATGGTGATTTCCGCCGCGTTGAGCTGCATGTTGAGGTAGTTCACCTGCGCCTTGCCGTAGAGGGTCACGAGTCCCGTGTGTGCATCGTAGACCATCGAGTCCTGCGCCTGGTATTCGACGGGCGCATCGATGCCTGCCTTGCGCGGCTTCACGGTGTCGGTGCGCACCGAGTCGGCGCGGAGGGAGTCGATGTGGAGCGAATCGGCACCGGCCCCACGGCGCGGAGCGGCAGCAATTCGGCCAGTCCGCCGCAACGAGTCGGCAGCCAACGTGTCGGCGGGGACGGTATCGGCGGCCAGCTGAAGGCACATCGCCATGACGGATGCCCCACTGGCTGCGCGGCCTTCCACGGGGACACATGCAGGGCTGGAGGACTTCGCGAAGAAGCCCTCACTCGCTGCCACAGTGCAGAGTGTGGCCGTCAGGAGGCAGAGGAAGAGGGTGAGGATGCGCATGGCGTGTAGTTGTCAAACAGTTGGGCCCAGCCAAGGAACACGACTACGCCTTCCGCGCCGAACTTTTCGAGGCTGCGCGCCGTGTCGGCGATGGAGCGTACGCGTTCGGGGTGACTTTTGGAGAAGAACTTGTCAGCGTAGCATATCAGTTGTTCCTCAAGGGTTTCGGGTCTGTAGTCGCCCGGTGGGAGGGGGAGATTTTGCCGGGCGATGACTTCGGGTGTAAGCCCTGTGCCCGTGTGCCGTTCACAGACGCGTGCCACCCATTCCAGTCCCTCTTGGCGCATGAGTTCAGCGCCGAGTCGTCCGTGGAGCAGATAGGGGTGCGTGCCGTGGCAGTGTATGCCTGGCGCGTCGGTGAGGAAGATGCCGATATCGTGCAGCATGGCCGCCTGCGCCACGAACTCGCAGTCGATAGGGAGTTCAGGGTGGCGCCGGGCTATCTCAAGTGCGCGTTCCGTGACCTGCCTGCTGTGCAGCAAGAGCAGTTCGCGCAACGGTTCGTTATCGGCATAGTATTTATTTATAAGAGAAATTGCGTCCATTTTTTCGATGTGGGTGCAAAGTTAGTGCAAACCGAAGGCTGTGCAAAAGAAAAGCCAAGTTTTTCTTTGGCACAGCTGAGGTGCAGCCTAACTTGCCGAAGAAAAGTTAGTGCAAGGCGAGTGCAGGCGAACAAGCGGGTATCAAGTCAGTCGCAGGCTTCGTGCCGACAGCCCCAGGCTTTCGCGCGCCGAAGGCCGGGATTGAAAATCCGAAAGGTGGAGATGTAGGCCCCATCGGCAAGGGCGCGGCCGGGGGCGACAAAAGGGGGACAAGGGGGCGACAAAAGGGGGACAAGACGCCTTCGCGCACGTACATATACGTAATTTAAAGGGCGTTTTTAGCCTTCACAGCTTCACAGATTGCGCGTTTTCTGTTGATAATCAAAGGAAAACAGTGTGAAGGGTAAACTTTCGAGCCTTCACAGGTTTCCCCGCCGCTGTGAGGGACGGAAAGCGCAAGAAGCCGGACGCTGAAAAACAGGCGAAAACGGCGCCGGCGGCCGTGCTTGGGGCTTCGCCGGGCGGGCGGCAGGTGTGAAGCTTCGTCGGTACGACCCTTCACACTTTTTGGCCATGAGTTTCAGCAGAAAACGTGCATTCTGTGAAGCTGTGAAGCGATTTTTCGGGGATAAAAATACGTATATAGAAGCGGTTTTGGGAGCGGAAACACACGGGAAACGGTTGTTTAATTCATGAATAGGACACTCTCATCACCGCGACTCCCACTCCCGCGCACTGTTAGGAGTTGCGGTGTCCTCGCCGCAGGAAGACCGCAA
>CAMGGA010000149.1 GCA_946055515.1 uncultured Bacteroidales bacterium | reverse complement strand
CGCGCCGCGAGTTTATCGAAAAGAACGCGCTCAACGCCAATATCGACGCGTAGGCGGCGCGCAAATCTTTTTTACGTACAAACCCCACTATGGCGTAGTTTTAAAGCGACAGACGGCAAAAGTCTGGAGTTTTGGAACTACGCCATTGCCCTTTCTCCCCCGCTCTACTCCATGAAAAGCCTTTTCCCGACAGGAAGCCCCTGCCTGCGCCTTGTCGCCTCCCTCTTCGCTGCCCTCGGCGCCCTCGGTCTTTTCTCACAGTCCCCCTTCGAAAGCGTCAATCCCTTCATCGGCACCACCGCCTACGGCACCTGCAACCCTGGCGCCGTCTGTCCCCATGGCCTCATGAGCGTAGTGCCCTACAACGTGGTGGGCGTTGCGGAGAACCCCTTCAATACCGACAGACAGTGGTGCTCCACCCCCTACGACCACCAAAACGCCTACTTCGCGGGCTACTCCCACGTAAACCTCAGCGGCGTGGGCTGCCCCGACCTCGGCTCGCTCCTCCTCATGCCCACCCTTGGCGACAGTCTGGAGGTAGACATCCGCCGCTACGGGTCGGACTACACAGACGAAACCGCAGAGCCCGGCTACTACGCCAACCACTTGCTGAAATACGGCATTCGCACCGAAGTCACCGCCACGCCCCGTACCGCCCGTGCCCGCTTCACCTTCCCCGAGGGCCAGGCCCATCTTCTCCTTAACCTCGGACAGGGGCTGACCAACGAAACGGGTGCTACCGTGCGCTGGACCGCACCCGACGAACTCGAGGGTGTGAAACTCATGGGCACGTTCTGCTACGATGCCCGCCAGGCCGTCTTTCCCCTCTATTTCGTAATGCGCATCCACCGCGCCGAAGGCCGTTCGGGGTATTGGAAATGGCAACGCCCCAAGCCAGGCGTGGCCGGCCAGTGGGATGCCGACAACGGACGCTACAAGATATACAGCCAATACCGTCGCGAGCTCTCGGGCGACGACATCGGCGCTTGGTACAGCTTCCAGTCCGCTCCGGGTGAGGCCGTCGAGGTCAGTCTTGGCGTGAGCCTCGTGAGCATTGAGGGCGCACGTCGCAACCTCGAGGCAGAACAGGGCAAACGCACCTTCGACGCACTCCGCGCCGAGGCACGCCAACGTTGGGAGGCCGACCTGGGCCGCGTCCGCGTCGAAGGAGGCACCCCGTCGCAGCGCACCGTATTCTACACCGCCCTCTACCACCTGCTCCTCCACCCCAATGTGCTGCAGGACGCCGATGGGCAATATCCCGCCTACGAAGCCGACACGGTGCTCCATACCCGTCGCGACCGCTACACCGTCTTCTCCCTTTGGGACACCTACCGCACCGTCCATCCCCTCCTCTGCCTCCTCTTCCCCGAGCGGCAGGCCGACATGGTACGTTCGCTTCTGGACATGTACCGCGAGGGAGGCCGCTTGCCCCGCTGGGAACTCTATGGCCGCGAAACGCGCACCATGGAGGGCGACCCCGCCCTCTGCGTGATTGCCGACACCTGGCTCCGGGGCGTGCGCGATTTCGATGCTGGGTTGGCCTACCAAGCCCTCCGCGAGGCTGCCTTGGAAAGGGGAGGGGAGAGCCTTCTTCGCCCTGACAACGACGACTATCGCCAGCTCGGATTCGTGCCCCTGCGGGCCGATTTCGACAATTCTGTCAGTCATGCGCTGGAGTATATGCAGGCCGACTTTGCCCTCTCCCGCCTGGCCGCCGCGCTGGGCCATGATGCCGATGCCGAATACTTCGCCCGCTGTGCGCAAAACTACCGCCGCTACTACAGCCCCGAGAGCGGCACGCTGCGCCCCCTCTTGCCCGACGGCCGTTTCCTCTCCCCCTTCGACCCCCGGCAGGGCGAGAACTTCGCCCCCTGTCCGGGCTTCCACGAGGGTTCGGCGTGGAATTACACCTTTGCCGTGCCCTACGACATCCCCGGGCTGGCCCGCCTTATGGGCGGGGAGAAGGCATTTGTGGAGAAACTCCAGCGTGTTTTCGACCAGGGCCTTTTCGATCCCACCAATGAGCCCGACCTCGCCTATCCCTACCTCTTCACCCTATTTCCACGCGAAGCCCATCGCACGCAACGCCTCACCCGCCAGCTCCTGCGCCGGTACTATACCGACTGGCCTGCAGGTCTGCCGGGCAACGAGGACACGGGCACCCTTTCCGCCTGGGCCATCTATTCCATGCTCGGCTTCTATCCCTACTGTCCCGGCCGGCCCGAATACCTCCTCACGGCCCCCGTCTTCCCCCGCGTAGTCATCCGCCTCCATCCCGACTACTATGCGGCAGACAGTCTCGTAATCGAAGCCCGGCCCGCCGCCGCTTCCGCCACCGCTTCGCTCGACTCGCTTGATTACATCCGCAGCGTCCGTCTCGGTCAGCGTCCCCTGAAGCGCCTTGTCATCGACCACGACCGCCTCACCTCCGGCCAACCGTTCCGCTTCACGCTCAGCGCCGAGCCTGCGAAATAGCTCGCACCCGTGGGGCGCACCCCCAGCTTGTGCTTGCGGATGCGTTGGGTGCTGAAGGGCAAATTTCGGGAAAATGCCGAGATGATTTAGCAGTTTCAGCAGTTCTGAATTTAGAGCGCGAAGCCCCGCCCCAGGCGACACCCCTGGTGTTGGCTCCAGCGTCTGCTCCGGAGGCAAGCCGCAAAAAAACAAACAAAAAATTTGCCGCAACGAAAAAACTCTCTATCTTTGCACCGCTTTAATCCCCATGGGGACAAGCAGCCCAGATGGCGGAATCGGTAGACGCGCTGGTCTCAAACACCAGTGGGGCAACCCGTGCCGGTTCGACCCCGGCTCTGGGTACAATCATTTTGTATACGACCTCTGTAAATCAAGCATTTGCAGAGGTTTTTCTTTTTGCGGGTGGGCCAAGGGGTGGCCGGGAGAGCAGGTGGGGGTTGCTGACCAGGAGTGCTCGGGGGGTGGAGCGGCCGTGTTCTTACGCATAATATATTTTGGAAAAATCGTTCAATCCTTCAGCGGGGTTTGGAAAAGTGTTGGGAACCAGCGCAAATGGGGCTGAAGGATTTATTTTTGCAATCCTTCAGCAAGGTTCAGCCGCACCACGGCGTAGCGGTTGCCGTCCACGCGGTGACGCTTCGGCATGCCGAGGAAGCGGAGCAGGCGGCCCAGGCGGTTCACCGTCATGCCGAGCACCGCGTGGGGCGAATGCGCCTTGATGGCCGCGAAGATTTCGGTCGTCGTGAGCCATTCCGTGGCCGCGTCCTGCGTGTCCGTCGCAGGCACGAAGAGCCGCGCGAATGCCTCGTGCAGCGGCGACGTGCGGTAGAAACAACGGTTGTGGCGCTCGATTTCGGCTTCCTCCTCTTTGGTGAAGAGCACCGTTTTGCCCGCGGCGAGTTCGGCCATCACCTGCGCGTAGAGCTGGGCGTGCGGAACCTGTACAGCCCCGATGTATTTCGTCACCAAGAGGCAGTAGAAGCGGCGCGAGCCCGAGGGGTCGGTGAGGAGTTCGGAGA
>CAMGGA010000148.1 GCA_946055515.1 uncultured Bacteroidales bacterium | reverse complement strand
CACCGAGCTGCACCCTGCCCTACAGCAGCATCAAGGCGCACTTGACGGACTACGGTCTGAGCCTCGTGCCGTAGCGCGCCGCCCGCGGTACGCACGTGGAAAGGTTTATGCGCTGAAAAAGTGGATAAGAAACCCGGCTCGTCCGATTGTTTGACAACCAGCGTTCAACGCACGCCCCGAAGGGGCAATGAGCTCCCAGCCCAGGGCAAGCGAGCGTAGCGAGCGACACCCTGGGTTTGCGCGATACGACGACAATGCGCCCCGAAGGGGCAAAAGCAGTGACAGAAACCCTCCTGTCGTGGCTTTTGCCCCTTCGGGGCGAATCGTTAGCGCTTCTGCCTAACCCAGGGTGCCGCTCGCTACGCTCGCTCTGCCCTGGGCTGGGAGCTCATTGCCCCTGCGGGGCGCACGTTGAACGCATGACATCAAGCGGACTTAATTGCGGGACGCACGTTGTACACATGACATCATGCGGGCTACGTTTCGGGGCGCACATTGAACGCATGACATCATGCGGGCTTCGTTGCGGGGCGCACATTGAACGCATGACATCAAGCGAACTTCGTTGCGGGGCGCGCCTTGAACGCTTGACATCAAGCGGGCTTCATTGCGGGGCGCGCCTTGAACGCTTGACATCATGCGGGCTTCGTTGCGGGCATGCGTTATACGCTTCCCGTCAAACACCTCGTCCGAGCGCCTGCGCCACCACCGCCCCCATCGTCCACGCCGCCTGCAAGTTGAAGCCGCCGGTGACGGCATCGACATCGAGCACCTCGCCTGCGAAAAACAGGGCGGGGTGTTTTTTGTGCTCGAGGGTTTCGGCGTTGATTTCCGAGAGCGCCACACCGCCGCAGGTGACGAATTCCTCCTTGAACGGGTTGCGCCCCGTCATGGGGAGGGCGTGGTTCGTAAGGCGGGCCGCCAGGCGGCGGAGCGTTTTCGGGCTCAGCGAACTCCACCGCTCGGTGGGCCGCAACGAAAGGCTCTGGAGGAGGTACAGCCAAAGGCGGCGGTTCAGTGCGGACGGCCACACGTTGGCCAACTGCTTGCCCGCATTTTCCCGCGCGAGGCCGGAGAGCAGGGAGAGCGTTTCCTCCTCGCCCTGCGCGCCGAGCCAGTTCACCGCCACTTCCGCGCGGTAGTCGCGTTCGGCCAGGTAGCGTGCCGCATGGGCCGAGAGGCGGAGCATGGCCGGGCCGCTCAGGCCGAGGTGCGTGAGCAGCAGCGCCCCTTCGGCCTTCAGCTTCGTGCCCGAAAGGCGCACGGTGGCCTCCTCGACCACGGTGCCCGAGAGCGCGCGGAGTTCGGCATCGTCCACCACCACGCTGAAGAGCGACGGCACGGGGGCTACGCGCGCCACGCCGAGCGAACTGAGGAAATCCAGCCCCGAGGCCCGCGGACTGCCGCCCGTCGTCACCACCACGGCATCGAAGTGGAGCGGCGCGGACTGTGCAGCAAAGGTGAGCCAATAGCCCGCCTCGGCCGGGCGGATGTCCTCCAGTCGCCGGCCGAGGTGGAGGCGCACGCCGTGGCGGCGCATCTTCGCAAGCAGGGCGTCAGCCACTTGCTGCGCGCGCTGCGAACGGGGAAAGACGCACTGGTCGTCCTGCACCACGAGGGCCACGCCCTCGCGCTCGAACCAGGCCATGGCGGCACGGTGGTCGAAACGGTGGAACAGGCGGCGCATGAGCCGGTGGCCGCGCGGATACACCGACTCGAGGCTGCGGACTTCGGCAAAGGAGTTCGTCAGGTTGCAGCGCCCCCCGCCCGTGAGCAGGAGTTTTGCCAAGGGCCGCGAGAGGCGTTCAAACACGTGGACTTCCGCCTGCGGGGCCGTGGCGGTCAGTTCGGCGGCAGCGAAACAGCCCGCTGCGCCCGCTCCGATGATGGCTATTCTTTTCTTCTCCATATTCCCCATTCCCTATCGCCAGATGACCACCAGACTGTCCGCCTGCGTACGGGCCTTCAGGAAGGCTTCAACGCGCTTTCGCTCCTCGGGGGCTACCTTGCCGCGCGGGGAGAGTTTCACCAAGGCCGCCACGTAGCGCACGACCAGTACGGTGTCGGTGCGGGCTTCCTGCACGTTGGCCAAACTGAGGCGCTCCACCTGCGGGAAGGCTGCGCGGAGTTCGGCGCCCATGTCCTGGGCGAGCGTTTCGTAGCGCGTGTAGGCCGCGAGGCGTTCGTGGAGTTCGTTGTTGCGCGTGGACAGTTCGAGGAGCTGCTTCCGTTCCTCCGTCATTTCCTTTCCTTCCGCCGCCATTTGCTGCAGGCGCATGAGTGCGCTGTCGCCCTGTTCGCCCTGGATAATGAGGAGTTTGTAGCCCTTCATTCCGTAGTCCTCCATGCGGCGCTGCGCATCCTCGAGCTTCGCCGCGGAGATTTCCTTGCCGACGGCCACCACGCCGAGCACGAGGCTGTCGCGGTTCACCTCGTTGGAGATGATGCGCGTGCCTTGCTGCGTGAGCTCCTTCTTGATGAAACGGTTCACATTGTTCTCAAAAATTCCGTCGCGCACCATGCCTACCGTCATGAACACGGAGGGCAGCACGGTGAGCGCGGCCACGACGGCGATGACGCGGCGTGTGCGCTGCTCGCGGGCCGGCGTGCCGAGTGGCTTGCGGTGGAAATGGAGCAGGCGCGTGCCGAGGTAGGTGGAGAGCGAGATGAAGACCGTGTTGATGAAGAAGAGGTAGAAGGCGCCGAGGAAGTAGAGGAAATGGCCCGTGGCCAGTCCGTAGCCGGCGGTGCAGAGGGGCGGCATGAGGGCCGTGGCAATGGCCACACCGGGAATGACATTGCCCTTGCCGCGCGTGCAGAGCGCGATGAAACCCGCCGCTCCGCCGCAAAAGGCAATGAGCACGTCGTAGATGGTGGGCGAAGTGCGCGCGAGCAGTTCCGATTGTGCCTCGCCCAAGGGCGTGAGGATGAAATAGACCATCGCGGTGAGCACACTGATGACCGTGGCCACGCCGAAGTTGCGCGCCGCACGCTTCAGCAGTTCCAGGTCGCCGATGCCCACGGCCAGACCCATGCCGATGATGGGGCCCATGAGCGGCGACACGAGCATGGCGCCGATAATCACCGCTGTGGAATTGACATTGAGGCCCAGCGAGGCGATGAAGATGGCGAAGATGAGTATCCACAGCGTGGGGCCGCGGAAACTCACGCCCTCACTGATTTCCTGAATGACGGCCGCTTCGTCGGCCACCTGCCAGTGGAAATATTCCTTGGCTTTGTCTTGAAGAGCTTGGAGGTTCATGCGATAGATGTGTTATGTGTGGTGAAAGAAACAGAGGTTGGTTCAACGGGAAGACTTGCCGGGCGACTTTTCTCCGGGCACCACGAACCAGGCCGTGCGCGCGGCCATGCCGTGCCAGTAGCCCTGGGCGCCCTGGACGTTGCCGCGCAGGCCCTGGGAAGGGGCGAGAAACAGGTTTTCGGAGTTGGAGACGAGGTCGCCGTAGGTGCGCCAGAAGGCAAAGGCGGCCGAGTCGACCTGCGCCACCTTCACAG
>CAMGGA010000147.1 GCA_946055515.1 uncultured Bacteroidales bacterium | reverse complement strand
TCCCCCCATAATTTTGTCCCCTCCCCGCGAAGCACTACTTTTGTCGGCACATACACCTTCAATCCCTTCTTCCACATGAAACACTTACGCCATCTCCTCCTGCTCCTTTTCCTCCTGCTGAGCGTTGCCCTGCCCGCCGCGGCCCAGGCCCCCGATGCCGGCGCCCGCGCCACCGTCCGCTTCACCCTCGAGGTCAAAGGCCCTGTCACCCCCGAACAGCAAGGCCACGTGGGCCATCTCCTCGTCCAGGCCGCCTCGGGCCAGCTGCGCCTCCCCTTCACCCCCGAAGCCCAGAGCTACTGTTGCGACTTCCCCGCCGACACCCTCCTCCCCTTCGGCACCGACCTCTACCGCGGCTTCCGCATCGCCGCTATCGAGATCAACGGGAAAAAACTCAGCGCCAAACTGTGGAAAGACCAGCCCGAGAGCACCGTCAGCCCCCGCCTGGCCGAAGTCCGGCTGCGCGGCGGAGAGAACCGCGTGAAAGTCACCCTCCGCCCCGACAAGAAGTCCGCCGCCCGCTACCTCGCCTATTCCCCCGACCCCCAGGGCGCGCCCTACCGCATCCCCGCCCTCGCCGCCGCCCCCAACGGCCACCTGCTCGCCTTCTTCGACAACCGCCCCTGCGGCGGCGACATCGGCTACGGCGAAGTGGACGTCCAGTGGCGCCACTCCCGCGACGGCGGCCGCACCTGGAGCCCCGCCCAGACCCTGGCCGACGGGCAGGGCGGCGAGAGCGGTTGGCAGATAGGCTTTGGCGACGCCGCCGTAGCCGTCGATGCCGAGCGCAACGAAGTAGTCGTGATGATGGTCTGCGGCAAGACCGTCTGCTGGCACGGCAACTACCTCCCCGGCGACCCCGCCAGCAATCCCAACCGCGTGGCCCGCGTGCGTGGCCGCTTCAACGAAGCCCTCGACCGTTGGGAGTTCGGCCAGCCCGAAGAAGTGACCGAGTCCATCTATTCCCTCTTCGTCGACGGCGGCCGTCCCACCGTGCAGAGCCTCTTCATCGGGTCGGGCAAGATAGCCCAGAGCCGCCTCGTGCGCCGCGGCGACTACGCCCGTCTCTACTGTGCCGTCTGGACCAAAAACGAAGGCAACCGCGTCATCTACTCCGACGACTTCGGCACCACGTGGCACATCCTCGGCACCGTCGCCGACCGTCCCGCCCCCCACGGCGACGAGCCCAAGTGTGAAGAACTCCCCGACGGCAGCGTACTCCTCAGCAGCCGCAAGGGCGGAGGCCGCTACTTCAACGTGTTCCGCTTCACCGACCGCGACCGCGGCACCGGCACCTGGGACACCCCCGTAGCCTCCGACCAGGTCGAAGGCGGCCTCCGTTTCGGCCGCAACAGCACCAACGGCGAAGTGCTCCTCGTCTCCGGCGTCCGCGAGAAAGCCACCGGCCGTCCCTGCCGCGTCCTGCTCCAGACCGTCCCCATGGGCGAAGGCCGCACCGACGTCGGCGTCTACTACCGCATCGTGCGCGACGGCGAGACCCTCACCCCCGAGACCCTCTCCACGGGTTGGCAGCTCGGACGCCACGTGAGCCACCGCGGCTCGGCCTATTCCACCCTCGTCGAGCAGCCCGACGGCCGTCTGGCCCTTTTCTTTGAAGAAGAGCCCTCGTGGTACTGCCTCGTGTTCCTCCCCCTCACCCTCGAGGAGGCCACCGCAGGAGCGTGCCGCAAGGACAAATAAGTTCCGTCGTTCCGGAACTTATTTGGTTATGAGGTGTTGCGCTTCGCGCAGGTTATGAGGTTATAAAGTTACTCTTTGAGCGTAGCCTTTAGCCAGTAACTTTATAACCTCATAACCTTATCCCTCATAACCTTCGGAGGCACCTCATAACCCTCAGAAGGCCCTCCGATGCTTAAATAAATGAAAAACGTCCCGCCTTTCCCCACCTTTCCCTTATATTTGCAAGCTCTAAACGCATAAACAACAAAAGCATGACGATGAAAACAACTCTCCTCGCAGCCGTCCTCGCCCTCGGCGCACTGACAGCCTGCTCCGACAGCGAACCCCCTGCATTCAAACCCGCCCTCCCCGTCACCTCCGGACAGCCCGTGAAGCGCGTGACCCACCGGGGCAACACCGAACAGAACTACAACTGGACCTTCACCTACTCCAACGAACGACTCACACGGGCCGAAGGCACACTCACCGGCCACAGCGCCTCCAGCGCCTTCAACTACGTCAGCACCATCGGCTACGGCAACCATAAAGTCACCGTCAACAACTCCTCCGGCAACTCCTGCCTCGTCGAACTCAACGCTGCCGGCTACATCGGGCAGATGCAGGTGAACCGCAACCAGTACTACTTCTACTACGACGTGGCCGGACACCTCATCGGCTGGAAGAAAATCATCTACGACGACAGCGTCGGCCTCGGACAGAGCTACACCACCTCCGCCACCATCGACTACCACAACAGCGACATCGAGACCATCACCTACACCGAGACGGGCAACCCCGCCGTCACCCTCCGCTTCACCGCCACGCAGCTGCCCAACAGCAACGGCACGCTGCCTCCCACCGTCAGCAAGGAACTCGGCATGCTCGGCTACGAACACCTCTACTATGCCGGACTCCTCGGCAGGCCCACGGCACACCTCGTGAAGCGCATCGACTATGAATACGCCGACGCCACGCGCAACCACACCATCGACTTCGACTACAGCCTCCAGGGCAACAACCTCGAGCTCTGCAACTACTACAACCTCGACGGTTCGCCCGCATCCATCATCTACGACTACTAACCCCCGACAGCCCCCCGACGCACCATGCGACAACTCCTCCTCACCCTCCTCCTGCTCCTCCCCGCCCTCACCGCAGGCGCCCAGAGCAGCGTCCGCGCCGGCTCACTCCGCTACGACTCCCTGCTCCACGTCCTCCCGCAGTACGCCCAGGTGCAGCAGCAGATGGCCGACCTCAGGCTCAAGTACGAAGCCGAAACGAAATACAACGAACTCTCCTTCCAGCGCCAGTTCTCCGAGTTTCTCCAGGGGCAGAAGAACTTCCCCGAAAACATTCTCCTCAAGCGCCAGCGCGACCTCCAGGAACAGATGGAACGCTCCATCGCCTTCCGCCACGAGGCCGACTCCCTCCTCGCCGCCGCCGAGGCCGACCTCATGCGCCCCCTCCGCCAGCAGCTCGACCAGGCCATCCGCCAGGTAGGACTCGAACATGGCTACGAGTACATCATCGACCGCGACCAGCCCGCCCTCCGCTTCGTCCACCCCTCCGTGGTCGAAGACGCCACCCCCTACGTCCTCCACAAGCTCGGCCTCGCCCAGCCCGCCCCCGCAGCTGCCCAGCCCCTCAACCCCGCAGCACAGCCCCTCCCCGCCGGGGAAGCCGGCGCGCTCTGACCCGGGCTGCACCACCATCCATCCCCCCTTTCCGTAACAATCCACAACCATGCCCATCGGTGTATTCGACTCCGGCTACGGCGGACTGACCATCCTCAGGCAGATGCGCCAGATGATGCCGCAATACGACTACCTCTACCTCGGCGACAACGCCCGCGCCCCCTACGGCTCCCACTCCTTCGAGGTCATCTACCGCTACACCCTCCAGGCCG
>CAMGGA010000146.1 GCA_946055515.1 uncultured Bacteroidales bacterium | reverse complement strand
AACTCTCGGGCTTCAGCTACGGAAAGGACGAGAAGGTAGACGTGGCCATGCGCGTGATTGCCGACCACCTGCGCGCCATCTCCTTCTCCATCGCCGACGGACAGCTGCCCTCCAATGCGAAGGCCGGCTACGTGATTCGTCGCATCCTGCGCCGTGCCGTGCGCTACGCCTACACTTTCCTCGGTCAGCGCGAAGCCTTCCTCACCCGCCTCGTGCCCACACTGGTGGAAGAAATGGGTGGTGCTTATCCCGAACTCAAGGCCCAGCAGGTGCTCATCGGCCGCGTGATTCAGGAAGAGGAGGAAAGTTTCCTCCGCACCCTCTCCACGGGTATCAATATGCTCGAAGCCGTGATTGCCAAAACCCGCGAGGAAGGCAAGAACGTGGTGGATGGCGAAAAAGCCTTCACCCTCTTCGACACCTACGGCTTCCCGCTCGACCTCACGCAGCTCATCTGTCAGGAAAACGGCATGAGCGTGGACGAAGAGCGCTTCAACGCTGAAATGCAGAAGCAGAAGGAACGTGCCCGCAACGCCGCCGCCGTCGAAACCGACGACTGGGTGGTGCTCCGCGAGGGAGACACCGAGTTCAAGGGCTGGGACTTCACCGAATACGACTGCCACATCCTGCGCTACCGCCGTGTGCAGCAGAAAAAGCAGACTTACTTCGAACTCGTCCTCGACAAGAGTCCGTTCTACGCCGAAATGGGCGGACAGATCGGCGACCGCGGTGTGCTGAAGAGCGAAACGGAAACCGTGGATATCTTCGACACGCGCCGGGAGAACAACTTGCCCATCCACCTCACCAAGAAACTTCCCGCACAGCCCGAGGCTGACTTCCACGCCGAAGTGAACCTCAAAGCCCGCCGCGGCAGTGAGGCCAACCACACGGCTACGCACCTCCTCGACCAGGCCCTCCGCGAAGTGCTCGGCACGCACGTGGAACAGAAGGGCTCGCTTGTGACGGCCGAATACCTCCGCTTCGACTTCTCCCATTTCCAGAAAGTGACGGCCGAGGAACTCCGTCAAGTGGAACGCATCGTGAACCGCCGCATCCGCGAGGACATTCCCCTGCAGGACCACCGCGACGTGCCCATGGAGGACGCCAAGAAACTCGGCGCCATCGCCCTCTTCGGAGAGAAGTATGGCGACCGCGTGCGCGTGGTACAGTTTGACAAGAGCGTAGAGTTCTGCGGCGGTTGCCACGCCCACAGCACGGGCCGCCTCGGCCTCTTCCGCATCGTCGGCGAAAGCAGCGTGGCAGCCGGCGTGCGCCGCATCGAAGCCGTCACGGGCGAAATCGCCGAAGAACGTGTCTACGCACAGGAAGACCTGCTGAACAACCTCCGCAGCCTCTTCACGGGTGCCAAGGACCTGCAGGCCGTGATCCGCAAGACCATCGAGGAGAACGACGGCCTGCGCAAGGAAATGGAAGAGCTCCACAAGAAACAGCTCCTTGTGCTGCGCGACCGCATGGTGAAGTCGGCTGTCGAAATGGACGGCCTGAAGCTCATCAAGCAGGTGATGCCCGGCACCGTCTCGCCCGACGCCGCCAAGGACCTGGCTTTCCAAATCTCAGGCATCCTGCCCGAAAGCACGGTCAGCGTGTTCGGCACCACCTTTGAGGGCAAGCCGCTGATTACCCTCATGATCAGCAAGAACCTCGTGGAAGAGCGCAAGCTCAATGCGGGTGCCATCGTCCGCGAAGCCGCCAAGCTCATCAAGGGCGGCGGTGGCGGTGCGCCCCACTTCGCTACGGCCGGCGGTAAGGACGCTACGAACCTCGAAGCTGCCGTGGAAAAAGTGGTAGAACTCGTTCTGGGTTAAGCCGGCGGGGCGTTACGCAAGCCGGGCGCCCACGGAAATAACACGTATGAAGAGGTTATAAATTTACTTCCGCGAAATGCGTTGCGCCTTCTGGGGGTAGGTTTATGACCTCTTGTGCTTCAAACATATTCTCACCTCATTGCCCTTCCACATGAAACAGACAACAATAGCAACCTTGGGACGCGAAGATGCGTTCCACCTCATCGGCAAAGAATGGATGCTCGTCACGGCCGGTAGCCTCGAAGCGGGCTTCAACACCATGACCGCCTCGTGGGGCGGCCTCGGCTGGCTCTGGAACAAGCCCGTGGCCTTCGTCTTCGTACGCCCCGAGCGCCACACCTACGGCTTCATCGAAAACCACGACCGCCTCACCCTCTCCTTCCTCGGTATGGAGGAAAAGGCCCGCCAGGTGCTCAGCCACTGTGGCACTGTGTCGGGACGCGACCACGACAAGGTGGCCGAATGCGGCCTCACTCCCGTGGCCACACCCGAAGGTTCGGTGGGCTTCGCCGAAGCTCGGCTCACCGTGGTCGGCCGCAAGCTCTTCCGCAGCGAGATGCAGGCGGCAGACTTCCTCGACAAGGAGGTGCTCGCCCAGTGGTACAACGACCAGCCTGGCGGTTCGCTCCACACGGTCTACGTGGTGGAAATCGAAAACGTCTACGAATAACCCCTTCTCCTCCTTCAGCCCATGAACGACCAGCCCATCGATTCCTCCAAGATGTTCTACTCCATCAGCGAGGTGGCCCAGATGCTCGAACTCCCCGAAACCCTCCTGCGCTATTGGGAAAAAGAATTTCCCCAAATGTGTCCGAAGAAGGGAGCCCGCGGCGTGCGTCGCTACACCAAGGAGAACATCGAAACCATCCGCGCCATCAAAGACCTCGTGAAGGGACGCGGCCTGAAGATTGCCGCTGCGCGCGAAGTGCTCAAGCAGAACAAGGAGGGTGTGCCCCGTCCTGTCGAAGCCTTGCAGCGCCTCCGCGCCGTGCGGGCCGAACTCGTGGCCATGCGCGATGCCTTGGGCGACATGTAGCCCCCGCCCGTATCCACTCCATCCCCTTAGATTTAGGAAAATGGCCAAGCAGAAAACGATCTACGTCTGTTCGGAATGCGGACAGGACTCTCCCAAATGGGTGGGCCGCTGCCCTTCCTGCGGCGCGTGGAACACGATGAAAGAGTTTGCCGTCGCTGCCGTCAAGCCCGCCGAGGCAGCCCACGCCTCGGCCGTGCAGTCCATCGCCGGCACCCGGCGCAATGCTGGGCGCCCCATCCCCCTCTCCGAAGTCCGAGCCGAAGCCGAGCCCCGCTACCTCACGTCCGACGCCGAGTTCAACCGCGTGCTCGGCGGTGGCATTGTGCCCGGTTCCCTCGTGCTGATGGGGGGCGAACCCGGCATCGGTAAGTCCACCCTCCTCCTCCAGACAGCCCTGCGCCTCGCCGGGCGCCGCCTGCTCTACGTCAGCGGCGAGGAAAGTGAGCGTCAAATCAAGCTTCGCGCCGACCGCATCCCCCACCACGCCGCGGACATCCTCCTGCTCTGCGAAACGCGGCTCGAAAAAGTGTTTGACCACGTGCGCGAGGTGCGCCCCGACATCCTCGTGGTCGATTCTATCCAGACCATGGCCCTCGAGACCGTAGAAGCCTCGCCCGGCTCCGTCACCCAGATACGCGAGTGTGCCGCGCTCCTCCTGAAGTTCGCCAAGGAGAGCGGTGTGCCCGTGCTGCTTGTGGGCCACATCACCAAGGAAGGCGCCATCGCTGGCCCCAAGGTACTCGAGCACATCGTGGACACCGTGCTCCAGTTCGAGGGCGACCGCCACAACATGTACCGCATACTCCGCAGCATCAAGAACC
>CAMGGA010000145.1 GCA_946055515.1 uncultured Bacteroidales bacterium | reverse complement strand
CCTCCCACGGCGTTGCAGATGAGGCCCACGTGGCAGCGGAGGCTGTCGGCCAGGACGCGTCCGAAGTGGTAGGCGATGGCCGAGAAGCGTGCCGCCGTTTCGGGTGTGCATCGCGTCCAGCGTGCGGCGCGGAGGTAGCGCCCGGCATCGACCGAGTCGATGCGCGCTTTGTCCCAGACGTCGGCGTAGAGCGGGAAGGCGCTTTCCATATTATATAAATGGAGTCGGGTGGCCGAAGCGGCGGCCTGGATGTCGCGCTGCGCCGTGCTGCATTCCGAGAGGCGGAGTTCCATGTTGGACTGTCCCGAGCAGAGCCACACTTCGCCGACATAGACATCGCGGAGAATGCGCTGTCCGCATTCGCTCTGGAAGGTGAGGCGGTAGGGCCCACCCGCGTCGAGCGGGGGGAGTTCGGCGGCAAACCGGCCGTCCTTTCCCGCCGTAGCCTTGGCCTGTGCCAGGGTAGCGCCCTTCGAGCCGTCGGCCGGGGTGGTATGCAGGGTCACCTCCACCACCGTCCCCTTGGGAGCCATGCCCGTGAGGCGCAGCGTCTGGCCGCGCTGGAGCACCATTTGGTCCGAGAAAGTGGCAGGCAGCACGAGCGAGTCCACCTTCGCCTTTTGTGCCGAAAGCGGGAGTACGAGGAGAAAGAGAGCCAGCAGCGTGGCCAGCAGCGAGAAACGTTTCATTGCGTCGGAATTTGCGATTTGTTTCTGCAAAAATAGTGTATGAAGAGCGCAAAGCAAAATAAAAGCCGAAGGATTTTGGTTTTGCGCGGGCGAACTCATGCGTTCAAGGCGAGGGCTGAAGGCCCGACCTTTAGATACCAGCCCTGGGTGAAGCCCTGGGAAGGACCGAATCCAATAAAATGAGCCCTGGAGGGGCGTCACCCCTATTCGTCCGCATAAAGCTATCACCCTTTCAGGGCTCATCGGATGTAGCTCCGGCCAACCCAGGCCTTGCAGCCTGGGCTGTGGGCTGAAGGTCGGGCTTTCAGCCCTTTCCTTGAACGCTGGCTTTGCGTACGTGTAACGTGTTGGCCTTGCAGTTTGGGCTTTGCGCTGAAGGTAGGGCTTTCAACCCTCCTCGCTGGAACACTTGTATTTTGCGTGTCATTGGCGGGCTATGCTGTCGCATCGCGAGAGCGGTCTTTTGAAACAAGCAATGAAAAAAGTTTTCCACACCTCAATCTCATTTTAGCACACCAAAAATCCGTTTTGGCACACCCCGATTCTGCCCGCCACACCCCTGCCCCACTCCGGCACATCCGCCCCCTTGTGCGAGGGATTTTAGCACACAAATTAGCACACTAATTAGCACACCAATTAGCACACCTAACGCGCTGAGTACCAGCGGGTTACAAACGCACATGCGAGAAGTTTTAGCACACAAATTAGCACACCAATTAGCACAAATAAGAATAAGGATAAAAGAAAAAGAGAGAAAGAAAAAAATTTCTTTTCCTTACGTCAAAGAAAGAGGGTGTCGCACGCGCGAGGCCGGAGCGAAACGGCGAAGGAGAAAAATACTATTTTTAGAAAATGAAAGCCGTGAGACAACTCTGCCGACAAGAGGTCCAATCCTGCCAACGAGAAATCCAACTTCGCCAACAGTAAATCCAATCCCGCCGACAGGATTTCCAGTCCCGCCGACAGAAATTCCAATCCCGCCGACAGGATTTCCAGTCCCGCCGACAGAAAACCCGACTCCGCCGCCAGCTACCCCGCCGCAAACGCCTTTTACCACCAAAACACCACCCAAAACCGCCCTAAATCCCTCAGAAAGCACACTGAAAACTACAAAAAACCGTGAAATAAACGCCGATTCAAAAAATTGGCCTATATTTGCACGTTCAAAAGCGCGGTAGGGCACGAAGTGCGCCCCCACGCCGATGCAACCTCACAGGAAAAATACATCAAAAAAACAAAAATCAATAATCACACAATCACACAATGCAAAACAAAGGATTTGTTAAAGTAATTGCAGTGTTGCTGACTTTGATTTGCCTCTTCTACCTCTCCTTCTCCTTCGTGACCAACAAGTACGAGAAGAAGGCCGAGCAGCTGACGGCACAAGGCAAGGACGGCGCAGCCTACCTTGACTCCATGCGGAGCGAGAAGGTCTACCTCAACTGGAAGACGCTCAAGGAGTGTGAGGAACTGCAAATCGGCCTGGGTCTTGACCTCAAAGGCGGTATGAACGTAGTGCTCGAGGTCAGCGTGCCCGACGTGGTAAAAAACCTCGCCGGCGAAAGCGCCAACGACCCGAAGTTCAAGAAGGCTTTCGAAGATGCCAAGCAGTTGGCCAAGAAAGAAAACACCGACTTCGTCGATGCCTTCGTGAGCACTTACCAGCAACAGAACGGCAACGACAAACTCGGCGGTATCTTCGCCTCGAAGCTCAACGAAAAGAACATCTCGTACAACTCGACCGACGCACAGGTTAAGAAGGTGCTCAACGAGGAAGTGAACGCAGCCGTCGAAAACTCCAATAAGGTGGTACGCTCGCGTATCGACCGCTTCGGTGTGGCTCAGCCCAACATCCAAATCCTCCGCGGTAAGGGTCAGATTGGCCAAATCATGGTCGAAATGCCCGGTATCAAGGAGCCCGAGCGCGTGCGCAAACTGCTCCAGGGCTCGGCCAACCTCGAATTCTGGGAAACCTACACGCTCAACGAAATCTATCCCGCCCTCCAGGCTCTCGACACCCGCCTCGCCAAGGGCGAAACGCCCGCCGACACCACGGCTGCCGACTCGGCCAAGGCTGAACAGAAACCCGCCAAGCAGACGGCTGAACAGCACCCGCTCCTCAGCAAGCTCGTGCAGATTCAGAGCATGGCTCCCACGGGCTGCGTAGTGGGCTACGCCGTGGCTGCCGACACCGCCGCCATCAATGCTTTCGTCAACAGCGCCGACGCGCAGGTTGTCCTCCCCGCCGACCTCCAGCTCGCCTGGGGCGTGAAGAGCGCCGAGGGCATGAAGGGTAACGTCTTCGAACTCTATGCCCTCCGCAAGGTGAACGGCAAGCCCTCCATGGAAGGCGACGTCATCGCCGACGCCAAGGACGACTTCGACCAGAACCACCAGCCCATCGTCTCCATGACGATGACCACCAACGGCTCGCGCGACTGGGCTGCCTTGACGAAGAAAAACCTCAAGAAGTGCGTGGCCATCGTGCTCGACGGCTACGTGTACAGCGCTCCCGTGGTGCAGAGCGAAATCACCGGCGGTAACTCGCAGATTTCGGGCCACTTCACCACCGACGACACCCGCGACCTCGCCAACGTGCTGAAGAGCGGTAAGATGCCTGCCCCCACGAAGATCGTGCAGGAAGAGACCGTAGGCCCGAGCCTCGGTGCCGCCTCCATCCAGGCCGGTTTCACCGCCTGTATCGTGGCCTTCGTGCTCTTGATGATTTTCATGTGCCTCTTCTACGGCTTCATCCCCGGCATGGTGGCCAACGTGGCTCTCTTGCTCAACTTCTTCTTCACCTTCGGCGTGCTCGTGAGCTTCCAGGCCGCACTGACCATGAGCGGTATCGCCGGTATGGTGCTCGCCCTGGGTATGGCAGTGGACGCCAACGTACTTATCTATGAACGTACGAAGGAGGAACTCCGCGCTGGCAAGAACATCAAGCAGGCTCTCGCCGACGGCTACGGCAACGCCTTCTCCGCTATCTTCGACTC
>CAMGGA010000144.1 GCA_946055515.1 uncultured Bacteroidales bacterium | reverse complement strand
AAAGATAGTGCAAGGCGAGCGCAGTGCAAAAGAAAAGCCGCAAGGATTTGCTTTTGCACTGCCGAGCCGCAGCCTATTTTATGGAAAGATAGTGCAAGGCGAGCGCAGTGCAAAAGAAAAGCCGAAAGGATTTGCTTTTATAAATATTGTCCCGCAGCCTCTCCGACTGCCAATTATACCCGCAAATAGGTATTTCACGCCCAACGAAAAGCCCCTAATTTTGCACCCATGAACAAGCAGAAAATCCTTTCCCCAAACAGGCAGCCCATGCAGCAGTTTTGCCTCCGCCTACTCCTATTATATATAGGCGTAATCCACCAGCCCCAAATCCTGGCGGCACAGGCTGTCGAAAACTACTGCCCCGAGTGGGGCGTGGACTATGTGACCGAAGGCCAGTTCAACCTGCAGAACGGACAAGCCGCGTGGGCCAACCGCCTCGACCTCGAACTGGGCACTGCACTTTGGCGCAATGCCCGCGCAGACCTTGGCCTCATGGCCACGTGGCGGCAAGGCGACGAAGTGGCGGCCGTATGCCAGGATTTCTCCAATATCAATGCCCCCAGCAAGGCCCTGCGCCTCACCCAGTTGGGCTTGACCCAGGCGTTCGGCAGCAAGTGGAGCCTGTTTGCGGGCCTCGGCCAGGTGGACCGCGCCTACTTCGACACCCCCATGGCCTCCCTCTTCACCGGCGCCTCCTACGGTTGCCTGCCCACCCTCGCCGACAATTTCCACATCAACGTCTACCCCCTCTCGGCCCTCGGCCTCCAGCTCAACTACCGGCCGCTCCCTCAGCTCACCCTCCGCGCCAGTCTCTGGAACGGTAACGGCGGAGACAGCTGGCGCACCCAGTTCCGCTTCCGCCCCAAGGCCGATGGCATCATCCACGTGGGCAGTCTGACGTGGGCTTCCGCCGAAAGCGACGAAGAACCCCTCACGCCGCTGTGGCAAGTGGGGTGGAACGTGGGCAACCACTACCGTCCCGCCACGGGCGGACGCCACACACAGGCAGGCTTTTGGCTGACAGCCGAGCAGCCCGTTTGCCGCGTGGGCAAGGCACACCTCCACCTCGGCGCCACCTACTCCCGCGAATTTCGGGACCCCGAGGTGGCCAAGTCCTACTGGAACGTCATCGCCGCCTGCCACGGAGTGGGCACACGTTCGGGTACGCTGGCCGTAGTCGTCGAACGCGCCCTGTACCACGAAGACCACGAAACCGATGTGGAGCTCTCTTGGAGTCAGCCGCTGACATCGTGGCTCACCCTCCAGCCCGCGGTTCATTTTCTCCGCACCAATGGAAACAACCAAACCGTGGGCCAGTTGCGCCTTTCCTGTTCGTTCTGACCCCTTCGGGAGCCGTCTTGCCGAGTCGCGGGGCGGCTTTTTTGTGGCCCTGGGCGAAATGCGGAATTCTTGAATTTGAGGGAAGAAAAGTGTTAAGATTTACTTAGGATTAAACCTTTCTTGCTTCAAAACGTCAATAAAACAAAGAAAACTTGGCGTCGTGGGCGGGAATGCCTAACTTGCGCCGCAAAACAAGTACAAACTCAAAATTCTATCGAACAATGAAAAGTTTGAATGTCATCTTGACTCTTGCCGTGGCCTTGGTCTTCACGGGCTGTGTCAGCAAGAAGCAACTGGCTGCCGTGCAGGCTGATTATGACAACCTGAAGACGGAGCACGCCAAGCTCCAGAGCGACTACAACGATGCCAAAGTGCGCATCGCCGAGTACACCAGCGACTCCAAGAGCCTCGCTGCGCGCCTGGCCGAGGAACAGCAGCGCAACAAGGAACTGAAAGAGGCTTACGCACAGCTCCAGCGTTCGTACCAGAACAACGTTTCGGAAGGCAACGTGAACATCTCCAAACTCGTGGACGAAATCAACGCTTCCAACAAGTTCATCAAGCAGCTCGTCGAGGCCAAGTCGAAGAGCGACTCCCTCAACCAGGCCCTCACCAACAAGCTCACCCGTTCGCTGACCCGCGAGGAAATGAACGACGTGGACGTGCAGGTGCTCAAGGGCGTGGTCTACATCTCCCTGGCCGACAACATGCTCTACAAGAGCGGCAGCTACGAGATTGGCGAACGTGCAGGCGAAACCCTCGCGAAGATTGCGAAAATCATCATGGACTATAAGGACTACGACGTGCTCGTGGAGGGCAACACCGACAACGTGCCCATTTCGCAGAAGAACATCCGCAACAACTGGGACCTCTCTGCACTCCGCGCTTCCTCCGTCGTGCAGGCCCTCCAGAACCAATACGGCGTAGACCCCAAGCGACTGACCGCAGCAGGCCGTGGCGAGTACAACCCCATCGCTTCCAACAATTCCGCCGCAGGCAAGCAGCGCAACCGCCGCACCCAAATCATCATCACGCCGAAGCTTGACCAGTTCATGGACCTCATCGACGAGGCTCCCGAGCAGAACTGATCCCATCGCCTCGCCCCGCCCGATGGGGCAGGGGAGAAACCAGAACTACAGAAAGAAGCCTGGACGAGACACGCGCCTCGTCCAGGCTTCTTTCTGGTATACCGGGATGCGCGGTGCCCCGGCTCAAAAGTCGAAAATGTGGCTCTCGAGTGTGCGCAGGTCGATGGTCCACAAGCGGCCCAGGAGCGGTTCGCCAAAACCGCAGATGAGTTCCGCCACCTGCTGCGCCATCACGCTGCCCACTACGGCGGGCGTCATGCCCACGATGGCCCGCCCCGGGTGGGGCATGGAGAGCACGGCAGCCTCGTCGGGGAAAAGTTCGCGGTAGCTGCGCGGGGTGGTCCCGGCGTGAAACACGCTCGCCTGTCCCTCAAAGCCACGCACAGCCCCGTAGATGTAGGGCTTGCCGAGCGCACGGCAGGTGTCGTCGATGAGGTAGCGCGTGGCAAAATTGTCGCAACCGTCCACCACCATGTCGTACTGGCCCACCAGCTCGGCCGCATTCTCCTTCGTGAAGCGGCAGGGATAGCCCACGATGTCCACTTCGGGGTTCAGGTCGCGGAGCCGCTTCACGGCCTGCTGCGCTTTCGGCAGCCCCACCTCCGCCGTGCCGTAGAGCACTTGGCGGTGAAGATTGGAAAGGCTGATCGCGTCGTCGTCGATGAGGCCGAGCGCCCCGATGCCCAGTCCCGTGAGGTAGAGCGCGATGGGGCTGCCCAGCCCTCCGACCCCCACGAGCAGCACCCGTGCGCGGCGAATGAGCCGCTGCCCCTCCTCGCTGATTTCGGGCAGGAGAAGCTGGCGATGATAGCGAGATTCTTCCATGATGCTTTGGTGTCGAAGTAAGAAATTCGGGGAAATGCTACTGCGCGGCGCGGTGGATGGCATCGAAGCCAGCGTCCCAGTCCTTCCACACAGGTTCCACGCCCATGCGGCGGAGTGCCGCGGCCACCTCGTGGGCCGAGCGCGGGTCGCTCACCTCAAACTGTTCCAGCGCCTGCGGGTGCGTGGCATAGCCACCGGGTTCCGTGCGGCTGGCGGCCGACATCGTCGTCACGCCGAGCGTGGCCATGTGGTCGCGGAAGTCAGCCCGTTCGCGGGTGCTGTAAGAGATGTCCACGTCGTGGTCAAAGAGGCGCATGGCAAAGGTGAGCTGGGCCAGTTCGCGGTCCGTCATGATGCAGTTGGGCTGGAAGCCCCCGTTTTCGGCGGGGCACATGCGCGGGAAGTTCACGCTGTATTTCGTGCGCCAGTAGTGCTTCTGGAGGTAGCGCAGGT
>CAMGGA010000143.1 GCA_946055515.1 uncultured Bacteroidales bacterium | reverse complement strand
GAGGACAAGATGTACGAACGCAACTACTTCGGCATGATGATGGTGGAGACGGGCGAGGCCGACGCATTCATCACGGGCCTCTACACGAAGTACTCCAACACCATCAAGGTGGCGCGAGAGGTCATCGGCATCCAGCCCGGCTACAACCACTTCGGCACCATGCACCTCATCAACTCGAAGAAGGGCATCCTCTTCGTGGCCGACACGCTCATCAACCGCCACCCCGACGAACAGACGCTCTACGACATCGCCCGCCTCTCTGCCTCGACCGTGCGCTTCTTCAACCGCACGCCGACCATCGCCATGCTCTCCTACTCAAACTTCGGTACGGACACGGAGGGCAGCGCCGAACGCGTGCAGCACGTCATCGAGCGTATGCACCGGGAGTATCCCGACCTCGCCATCGACGGTGAAATGCAGCTGAACTTCGCCATGGACAAGGAACTCCGCGATGAGAAATATCCGTTCAACACGCTGAAGGGCCTCGACGTCAATACGCTCGTATTCCCGAACCTTTCGGCGGCCAACTCGTCGTACAAGATCGTCAAGGCGCTCTATGATGACGGCGAAGTGGTGGGCCCCATCCAGATGGGCCTCAACAAGCCGATCCACTTCACCGACTTCGAGTGTTCGGTGCGCGACATCGTGAACATCACGGCGGTGGCGGTCATCGACGCCATCGTGGAAGAGAAGAAGCGCCTGGGATAAGGGCCGCGCGCCCTGCCCGCCCCCAGCGCACTTCCCGAGTCGAAGCAGGCTTCCTCGCCCTGAAACCTTTCCACAGGGCTTCGCGGCGGAAAGCCTGCTTCGTTTGTATTTCCACTATTTGGAAAAATATTTTTTCTCCATGAAACATCTTCTGCTGCTCCTGCTCGCCTGCCTGCCCCTCGCGCTTCCGGCACAGACCATCGTCGAACTGAAGCCCGGGGGAAAGGTGCGCAACAAAACGGTCGAGGACTACCGCGACGAACTCCGCCTCGCCGAAATCGAGCGCCAGGACTCGCTCCTCTACGTGGACCACCTGCGACGCGGCTTCAACGCCCTCGCCACCGACTCGCTCGCCCAGGCGGAGGAACGCTTCCTCGCCGCACTCAAACTCCGCCCCTCGGCACCGGGGAACTACATCGTGCACTACAACCTCGCGCTCATCGACATGGCACGCGGCCGCTGGACGGCTGCCATCGAGCGACTGACGCCCGTGGTGCAGACCCACCCCTCCTACCACGCCGCACGCATGGCACGGGCCGAGGCGGAACTGCAGGGCGGACGCCTGCGCGAGGCCATCGACGACGCTTCGACGCTCCTCGACCTGCCCGGGCCTTCGGGCATCGAGGCCGACGTGCTCCGCCGGGTGCGTTTCGTGCGCGGTGCGGCGCGCTTCGGCCTGCACCTCTACGCCGAGGCGCGTACGGACCTCACGGCCTTTCTCCAAGAGGAGCCGGACAACGAGAACGCCCGCCTCCTGCAGGCGCTGATTCTCGAAAAGACGGGACAACCCAAGGAGGCGCTGAACCAGCTGAACCTCATCGTGGCGGCCCACCCAGAGAGCATCGATGCGCTCCAGACGCGGGCGGCGCTGCTCCTGGAACAGGGACAACCTGCCCTGGCACGGGCGGACTACGACCGCCTCGTGGCGTTGGCCCCCGAAGAAGCGGCCTTCTACATCGAACGGGCGCGCTGCCTCGTCCAGCTCGACGAACTCCGTGCGGCCCGACGCGACCTCGACAAGGCGGTTTCGCTCGGTGCCTCGCAGGGCGAAGTACAGGCACTTTACCGGCTCACGCGCTGAGTACCGGCCCCGCCGCCCGCGCTGCACGTTCCCCATATATAATTAAGGTACGCGCGCACGACGACAGGCTGTTTTGAAAAATAGAATTCCTGTTTCCTTTTTTATATCTCTCCCAACCTTGACCCTCTTCCGCTTCCCCACCCTCCATTTCCCCCAGTGCAAAATTCTCCTTGCGCTTCTCCTTTCTGTCCGTTTCCTCTGCGCGTCCTCGCCCGCGGAAGCCCAGCCGCTCCCCCACTCCACGGCCACGCCCGACGTGGTGCGCGAAGTGCGGGCCGTGTGGCTCACCACGCTGAGCGGACTCGACTGGCCCCGCCGCCCCGCGCGCAACGAAGCCGAGGCGCAACGACAGCGCGACGACCTCTGCCGCATGCTCGACCGCCTCGAAGCCGCCGGAATCAACACGGTGCTCTTCCAGGCGCGCATCCGTTCGACCACCGCCTACGCCTCGGCCATCGAGCCCTGGGACGGAGCGTTCACGGGCACGCCGGGAGAGCGTCCGCCCTACGACCCGCTGGCCTTCGCCATCGAGGAATGCCACCGCCGGGGCATGGAGTGCCACGCGTGGGTCGTGGCCTTCCCCATCTGCAAGGTGGCCGTGGCCAAACAGCTCGGCACGCGGGCCCTGCCCAAGCAGCATCCCGAGCTCTGCCAGCGCTGCGGCGACCAATGGATGATGGATCCGGGCGTGCCGGGGACGGCTCCCTACCTCGCCCGCGTGTGCCGCGAAATCGTGGAGCACTACGACGTGGACGGCATCCACCTCGACTACATCCGCTACCCCGAACCGTCCATCCCCTTCGACGACAACGCCACCTTCCGCCGCTATGGCGCGGGACAGGACAGGGCGGCGTGGCGAGCAGCCAACGTGGACCGCTGCGTCGAGGCCATCCACGATGCCGTGAAGGCGGTGCGCCCGTGGGTGAAGCTGAGCTGTTCGCCTGTGGGCAAGTATGCCGACCTCGCGCGCTACTCTTCCTACGGCTGGAACGCCCGCGACGCCGTACACCAGGACGCCGCACGCTGGCTGCGCGAGGGCTGGATGGATATGCTCTTCCCGATGATGTACTTCGACGGCAACCACTACTACCCCTTCCTGGCCGACTGGAAGGAACGCGACGCGGGGCGCTGCATTGCGCCGGGCCTGGGCATCTACTTCCTCCACCCGCAGGAGAAGAACTGGCCCCTGGTCACCGTGCGCCGCCAGATGAACGTGGCGCGTGCCGAAGGGCTGGGCGGACAGGCATTTTTCCGTGCGAAGTACCTGCTGGAGAACCACAAGGGGCTGTACGACTGGCTCGCGTCGGACTTCTACCGCCATCCCGCCCTGGTGCCGCCGATGACGTGGGCCGACTCCGTAGCGCCCGCCGCGCCCCGCGTGCGCCAGCGCGTCGAGGGCATGACCCTGCGCCTGGAGTGGACGCCCGTGCTCGACGCAACGCCCGTGACGTACAACGTCTATCGTCTCGACGCGCGCTACGGCAACGTGCTGTTGGGCCGCCGCCTCACCCGGACGGAGTTCACCCAGCTGCTCTCCCTCCCCGCGCTGAAGCACAGCCGCTACGCCGTGACGGCAATCGACGCCTACGGCAACGAGAGCCAGCCCGCCTTCGCCGGGGAGTAGCCCCGCACAGAGCCAAAACAGGCCGCCTTCCCGGGGGAAAGCGGCCTGTAGCTTTTTTTCGTAGGGCTCTAAATATTAGCTCCTGTTAAAAGGAATATTAAGCCTCAGCTTGGGGAGTCACGGTCACGACGCTGCGGTCGCGGTTGCCGCGGTGGAACGATACCACGCCGTCAACGAGTGCGTAAAGCGTGTGGTCCTTGCCCATACCCACGTTCTTGCCGGGGTAGTGCACGGTACCGCGCTGACGAACGATGATGTTGCCGGCCACGCATACCTGGCCGCCCCAAATCTTAACGCCTAATCTTTGTGAAGCCGACTCACGGCCGTTCTTAGAACTACCTACACCTTT
>CAMGGA010000142.1 GCA_946055515.1 uncultured Bacteroidales bacterium | reverse complement strand
AAAATCCCTTCTGTCGTTGCTTTTGCCCCCTCCGGGGGCGTATAGGACCGCATTGGACCTAACCCAGGGTGTCGCTCGCTACGCTCGCTTGCCCTGGGCTGGGAGCTTGTTGCCCCTTCAGGGCGCGCGTTGAACGCATGATGCCCCGCGAATAATCTGCGCCAGAGATTTGTACAACTTTCGGGGCGCGCGTTGAAGGCTGGATAACGAACCTGTTGTTAGCAACCCGTTATTATTCCTCCCCTTCCTCCCACTTCAGCGCCTCGAACACGAGGGCGGGTTCGTAGCCGCGGGAGATGGCCGAGCGGGCCACCTTCTGGTTGGCCTGGTAGGGAGTTGGGGCGGAGACGGTGCGTCGCTTGGCTGCGACATACTGCGCGAGCTGTTCGCGGTAGAGGGTTTCGTCGATTTCGGCCAGGGCCTCTTCGGTCAGGTCGTCGGCCACGCCCTTGAGGTGGAGGGCATAGCGGATTTTCACGCGGCCCCAGTGGTCGAACCGCACCTTGTCGCTGACGAAGGCCGCGGCGAAGCGGGCATCGTCGAGGTAGCGCTCGGCCGCGAGGCGGTCCACGCAGTCGCGGGCCTCGGCGGCGGCGGCCCCCTTCTCCATCAGCTTGGCCAGCATCTCGGCCCGGCTGTATTCCTTCTGGGCACAGCGGCGCGCGGCCCATGCATAGTAGTCCGTTTTCATGTTTCTAAAAATGCAGGCAGTCAAGACGGCCCGTCGCGGCGGGTCATTTTTTGGTGAACGTGCGGAGCGCGAACCAGGCGTGGAGCGAGAGGGCGGGCAGGAAGCCGTAGTGCCGGCTCATGATGCGGAAGCGTTCGCGGAGCGAAGCCTTGTGGTTTTTCGTGGTCATGCCCTCGTTGAGGTAATCGGCGACCACCGCCCCCACATTGGCCAGCGGCAGCCGTTTGCGTTCCGCTTCGCGCATGATGCGCACACACCAGTCGAAGTCTGCCGAGAAGCGGTAGCGGAGGTTGTAGTGGAACCGCCGCGCCAGGTCGGTGCGCGCATAGAAAGCCTGGTGGCACACGAGCATGCCCTGGCGGAACGAGCGCCACGAGAGGCGCTTGGGCGGGGCGAGGCGGCGGTGGCGCACGAAGCGTCCCGTTTCGTCCACGAGGTCCGTGTCGCCGTAGACCACGGCGGGGCGTTCCTTCTGCGCCTCGGCCGTTGCGGCCACGCGGGCCAGCGTGTCGGGCGCGTGGAGCTTGTCGCCCGCGTTGAGAAACACGATGTAGTGGCCCGTGGCCATGTCGATGGCCTTGTTCATGGCGTCGTAGAGTCCCGAGTCGGGCTCACTGATACACGCAATCTCGTGGCGCACGGCGGCGAGCGAGTTGCGTTCCTGGTAGTGGTGGATATGCGTGAGGGTTTCGTCCTGCGAGTTTCCGTCGACGATGAGGTGCTCGACGTGGGGGTAAGTTTGTTCCTCCACGCTGCGGATGGTGCGTTCGATGAGCGCTTCCGCGTTGTACGTGACCGTGGCGACGGTGATTTTGAGCGGGGGCATTTTGTTGGGAGAGATTAAGGGAAAAAGGAAAAAGATGGGTTAGGAATTATACACTTCGATATATTGTTCCGCCACGGCCTTTTCGGAGTAGGCCGCGAGCGCCTTCTTGCGAGCATTGCGGCAGAGCGCGTCGTAGCTCTTCGACCCCAGCACGCGGGCGATACCCTCGGCGAAGTCGAGGCTGTTGCGGCATTCCGCGAGGTAGCCGTTCACCCCCGGGTCCACCATCTGCGGCGTGCCCCCCACGCTGAATGCCACGCAGGGGATGCCACAGGCCATGGCCTCGGCGATGGTGTTCGGCAGGTTGTCCATCAGCGTCGGCATCACCAGCAAGTCCGCCGCCTGGTAGAGGTCGCGCATGCGTTCCTCGTCCGTCACGTAGCCCTGCGGGAAGGCCGGCACGGGGAAAGCGTCGCGCAGTCGCTCCGCCCCGTGGCCCGCGAGCACGAGTCCCAGCGAGTCCTTCAGTTCGGGGTGTTCCTGGCAGAGCAGGGTGAGGCTCTCGATGAGGTAATCGATACCCTTGTTCGGGTCCGTCAGCTTGAAAGCCGTGAAGAGCAGGAGCCGGCGGTCGCGGGGCAGGCCGAGCCGGTCGCGCACGGCGTCGCGCAGCGGCGCGTCGTCGTGTCCGGCGGGCTGGTAGAAGTCCGTGTTGATCGGGTTGGGGATGCTGGTCACCCGTTGCCCCTTCAGCAGCGGCGATTCGGCGGCCAGGGCGGCGAGCCATTGGCTGCACCCCACGAGCGTGAGGCGTCCCTTCGCGTAGGTTTGGAGTTTCTTCCCGTAGACCTGGGCCGAGAGGTCGTGGCGGCGGGGCCGGCGCAGCAGGGGGCACTTGCCGCAGCCCTCGCGCCAGTGGTCGCACTGGTCGGCCTGGTGGCAGATGCCCGTGATGGGCCACATGTCGTGCATGGTCCAGACCACGCGTTTGCCGCTCTGGAGGATGCGTTCGAGGTCGCGGAGCGAGAGCATCGCCTGGTTGGTCCAGTGGAGGTGGACCACGTCGGCTTCGCGGAACTCTGGGAGGCGCGTGATGTCGTTGCCGAAGCGGGCCGTGTCGATGGCGAAGAGGTTTTCGCGCGAGAAGCCGTTGCGCAGGAAGATGTCGAGGCGTTCGCCGACGAACTTCAGCCGGCGCCAGAGCGAAGGTTTCAGCTGCACGACATCGGTGCGCCCGGCCGGCAGGCTACGGTCGCGGCAGAGCAGGGTGGCCTCTACGTCGGCCGCCTTCAGGGCGCGGAGCAGGCGCAGGGCAGCGATGGCCGCCCCACCCGTGTGGTCGGAAGTGTTGACGAGGAGAACTTTCACGGAAAGCAGAAGGTTAAGTGGTAGAAGGTGCGGGGCGCTGCGGCAGGGTGCGGGGCGTCAGCCCATGATTTGCTGCGTGGCGCCCGCATTGCAGAGAATGTAGTCGCCCGCCGCCTTTCCGGCGCGCGCCAGTTCCTCCTTGTCCGAGAGGAGCAGGTTGAGCGTCTGGAAGAGCGAGTCGGCGTTGGTCACCTCGCGGCAACCGCCGTTTTGGAGGAGGTCTTCGGCCTCGCGGAACTTCTTGTGGTTCGGCCCGATGAGGACCGGGACGCTGTAGACCGCCGCTTCGGGCACGTTGTGGATGCCCACGCCGAAGCCCCCGCCGACGTAGGCCACCGTCGCGTAGCGGTAGATGCTCGAGAGCAGGCCGTAGCAGTCGATGATGAGGCAGTCCGCTTCGGCCACGCTCTTCGGTGTGGCCATGCTGTAGCGCACGAAGGGCCGTTGGAGTTTCGCTTCGATCTGGCGCAGGTGGTCTTCGCTGACCACGTGCGGCGCGAGCACGAGCTTGAGGTTCTCGTGGCTGTTGAAGTAAGGGATGAGCAAGTCCTCGTCGGGTTGCCACGAGCTGCCCGCCACCAGCACCTTCCAGCAGCCCGCGAAGCGTTCCACGAGCGGGAGCGGCTTGGCCGCGTTGCGGATGTCGATGACGCGGTCGAAGCGCGTGTCGCCCACCACGGTCACCTGCGTCACACCGATGGAGTGGAGGAGTTCTCGGGAGTGTTCGTTCTGCACGTAGAGGTGCGTCAGGTGGTGCAGCACCTGGGCGTAGCCGCGGCCATACCAGCGGAAGAAGATCTGTCCCTCGCGGAAGATGCTCGAAACGCTGTAGGTGGGCACGCCGGCCCGGTGGAGCGTGTCGAGGTAGTTGCGCCAGAATTCATACTTGATGAAGTAGGCCGCCTCGGGGCGGGCCAGGCGCACGAAGCGGCGGGCGTTGAGCGGCGTGTCGATGG
>CAMGGA010000141.1 GCA_946055515.1 uncultured Bacteroidales bacterium | reverse complement strand
AGGAGTACAACGCAGTCATCGACCACGGTGCCAAACTGCTCTACGCTTACGGCGAAGCTACCGTGCCCAAGGTGACGGTGACGCTCCGCAAGAGCTACGGTGGCTCGCACATCGTGATGGGCTGCAAGCAGCTGAAGGCTGACCTCAACTATGCTTGGCCCTCGGCCGAAATCGCCGTGATGGGTGCCTCGGGCGCCGTGGCAATCCTCGACGGTAAGGAAGCCAAGACGAAGGAAGACCCGAAGGCTTTCCTCGCCGAGAAGGAGAAGGAGTACAACGACCTCTTCACCAACCCCTACAAGGCTGCCGAGTTCGGCTACGTGGACGATGTCATCGAACCGCGCAACACGCGCTTCCGCATCTGCCGCGCACTCGCCCAGCTGGAAAACAAGCGCGAGACGCGCCCGGCCAAGAAGCACGGCAACATTCCTCTCTAAAATATCGAAACCGAGAACATGAAGACTTTTCATTATACCATCGACGGCAAGCAACTGAGCATCCGCCTCGACGAGAAGCAGGGCACCATCGCCGAACTGCTCGTCGACGGACAGCACCCGCTGCCCACGGAAGCTGAAATGCCTGCCTACGCCGCCGTCATCTCCCTGGCCCTCCTCGCCTACGACGTGGAAGTGGTACACGACGACGAGCCCGGCATCATCACCGTGGAACACCACCGCACGGGCTGGAACAACCCTTCGTCACTCATGACGCAACTCTAACCACCTCTTTTCCCCGAAACAATGAAGCAATACAAGTATACCATCAACGGTGCCCAGTACGACGTAACCATCGACAGCATCGTCGGCTCGAAAGCCAAAGTGGAGGTAAACGGCATCCCCTTTGAAGTGGAAATGCACGGCTCCTCGCTGGTTGAAGAAGACCTCCCCACCATGTCCACAGAAGGCGCTCCCGCCCCTGCCGCTGCGCCCGCAGCTCCCGCAGCCGCTCCCGCCGCCGCAGCACCTGCCGCCAAGAGCGGTCCCGGCGCAGGCACGCCCGTCAAGGCACCGCTCCCCGGCGTTGTCACCAAGATTCTGGTGGCTGAAGGCCAGACTGTGAAGAAGGGCGAAACGGTGCTCGTGCTCGAAGCCATGAAGATGGAGAACAACATCACGGCCGAAGCTGACGGTGCCGTAACGGGCATCTGCGTGGCCGCCGGCGACAGCGTGATGGAGGGCACTACGCTCCTCACCATCGGATAATTTCCTTGCCCCATAGGCAAACAACAACCGTGAGGCTCAAGGTTCTGAAGTTACATCCTGCCGCAGCACAGCGCGCCGCGGTGTAACACAAACCTTGAGCCTCATTTTTCTTTTTCTCTACGTCTTCCGGATTTTCGCTTGGCCGCTTTCCTTTTGGGCCGAACGTTATTTCCTTTTCACTTTCCCTCTTCGCTGTGTCGTACATCTCCGCCCTCCGTTTTCCCTTGGCCTTTCTCGTGGTGCTCATCCACGTTTACAGCAGTGGCTGGCAAGCCTCAGCCTCGCCCGCGCTCAATCAGTGGGCCACTTGGCTCTTCAAGGATTTCACGGCCTTTGCCGTGCCTCTCTTCTTCGTCATTTCGGGTTTCCTCTTTTTCTACAGAAAGCCCTCCCCCACCCTCGCGGACTACGGCGAGAAGTACCAGCGCCGCATCTTCACGCTGCTCGTGCCCTACATCGCGTGGAACCTCATCGCCTTTGTGCTTTACGCTCTGAAGGACCTTGCGGGCGGAATGCCTATCCAACATTCGTTGTCGCTCCATCTCTTTTGGGACGCTCAAACGAACGGCGCGGCCCACCTCAACCCTTGGGGATGGAACATCCAAGCCTCCACGGCTCCCGTGCTCCTGCCGCTCTGGTTCGTGCGCAACCTCATCGTCACCGTACTCCTCGCTCCCCTACTCCACCCGATTCTTCGGCTCCGCTGGGGGCTGGGTTTAGCGCTTCTCGGGCTCATCCATTATGCAGAACTCTGGCCGAACTATGGGGGAATCACCTCGGGCTGTGTATGGTACTTTGGTTTGGGGGCCTGGTGCAGCATACAGGGGAAAGACCTTGCCGCACTCACGCGTCCGCTTGGGCCTGTCTGCACGGTTCTCACGCCTGCATTCCTCGTGGGGCTGTGTCTCTTTCCTGCGTTGGGCGGTCTCTTCCTGCCGCTCTACATTCTCAGCGCCATGGTCTTCTCGCTCCAAGTGGCTCACCGCGCTACGCTTCACCGCCAGCCGCTGGCTTTTCTTTCGCAGAGCAGTTTCTTCCTCTACGCTTCCCACACGATTTTCCTCCTCCCGCTCTCCACGTTTCTGGCTCCGCGTACGGCTGACCTTTCCCTGCCTCTGCAACTGCTCGTGCTCTTCGCCTCAGCCCTGCTCGCCACCTTCGTTTCCCTCTTCCTCTTCTACCTTCTCCGCCGCTTCCTCCCCCGCGCCAGCCGCGTGCTGACGGGGGTAAGGGCTTAGGAGCCAAGGGGACACTTCGCACCGATGGCAACGCAACAACAGGCTGTCTGCCGACATGCTCCGTGCCTGCCCCAACGGCTTCGCCTACTCTTCCAAACGCTGGAGACGGCGGGAGAGCAGGGCCGCATAGCTTTGTTTTTGTTCCTCAGAAAGGAAAGAACGGGCTATCCTTTGGTGCATGGACGGCAGGAGACGTTGGTATTTTTTCAGCAACCGGTCCACGAGTTGAAGAGGCAGTCCCATGGTTTGGGCAGCCTGAAGGAAATCAACCTTCTTCAGGTTCTTTTTCTTCCCGTTGAGTGTGAGTGCCACTTCCTCCGTATCGGCGGGATTGACCAAGACTGCGTTCAGAAGGTCGTAAGCCGGCGTGAGCAGGAAGTCTTTTCCGTTTGGAGCATAGAGAGAATAATTCTTCAGGTGCATATCGTTGTTTCCCGTCAGCCAGGAGAAGAGCACAACTTCGAAGAAGGTGGTCAAATCCATCTTTGGCATTGCTGAAAAGTGGCTGATTACCTTTCCCACACGTTCATAACTACTCTTGTACTTGTGTTCGGTTTGCCTTTCGCTGAGCTGGCACAAATCTTCCATCGCCACTTTCTCGCCGGTCGGAGTTCGGTCAATGCGTTCGGTGAGATAGCAGAGTGAACCGTCGGCCATGGGCATCAATGTGTGCAGCACAGTCCGTATGCCGACCGCTTCGGCCAAGTGCATGGTCAAGTCCTCCACTTCGGGCAAACGTTCGAAATGGAGAGTCTGGGGTTTACAGATGTATCTGCCCCACAGGCCGACAATCGTGAGGCGTTTGCTCCCCTCCATCTCCCTCAAGTGGAGCGAAAGTTTAGGTTGCACACCGGTCAGCGAGGTCTGGTCATGGATAATCTGCCTTGCCATTTCCCCCAAGTGGTCGAGGGTGTAGTCGAAGGCGGGAAGTTCGTGTACACCAAAGAATTTGTGGACGCAAGAGGCGTGCATCACCTGTTCGTCAGCGCCCAACGGTTCGTAACAGCAGAGACACCTATTCATCTTCCACCTCCTTTCCTTCCATTTCCTCCACACGCACGGCACCAATGCAGTCTTTGCAACACAGCAGGATCAACGACATGCGGTCGAGCACGCTGACGTCGGCCTCCTTCAGGGCTATGTCGAGCAACCAGCCCTCGGGAATGAGACCATCGAAGAAGGGGAACAACACGGGACTCTCGTAGGGCGCAGGACGCAGGGGCAGGGTGAGACTGACGGCATGGGCATCCTTCTCGGCAAGGTAGTCGCTGAGGTATCGGAAGGTGTAGCCCGCATCGTGCTCGGTCAGTATGCCCGCAAGGCGGTCTTTATAGAATATCTTCGCGCGTTTCATCGTTTCTCTTCTTGGGCATTGCCACCATTTCGTAGTTGAAAA
>CAMGGA010000140.1 GCA_946055515.1 uncultured Bacteroidales bacterium | reverse complement strand
GAGTACAGTCGCATTGCACCGATTGTACTCCTCATTTCTTTGGCTAATGTTGCACAAATTTTCGACTGTGCCCATTTTTTCAAATGGCGGTGAAAAACGCAAAGGAGTACAGCCGCATTACTGCGATTGTACTCCACATTTGCTTTTTAATTGTTGCGGAGGCCCGACTCGAACGAACGACCTCCAGGTTATGAGCCTGGCGAGCTACCAACTGCTCCACTCCGCGTTCTAAGGCTTTGGGCGTTGCCCTTAGCTCTTGTTTGCGAGTGCAAAGGTAGGGTGTTTGTTCGTAGCTACCAAATTATTCGGCCACTTTTTTCAAAAAAACTTGTTTCGAGGGCCAATTTGGGGCTATTTGGGGGTAATCCGCGGGTGATTTCTAAATCATTTCGGGCAAATGCCCGGGGCGGGGAGGCAAGCGGAATTAGAGTTCCAGCACCACAGCGCCGTAGGCAGGCACGTCGATGTACAGCGGCGTGTCGGGCTTGAAATCCAGCGTTTGAATCTGCCCCGAGAGCAGGCAGCGGGCCGAACGCATGCCACGGCGCAGGCTGAAGTATTCAAAGGCATGATTGGGGACCACTACGCCAGCATGAATCTGCACGGCATCGAAGTTCACCACAATCAGCAAGGTCTGCCCGCCCGTCGATTGGCGCATGAAAGCATACTGTCTGTCGCAGTTGTAGCCATACGAACGCGAATAGTTCACATATTGCAAGTCGTAGAAGCTACCGTCCAGCAGGGCACGCTCGCTGCGGCACAGACGCACCACGCGACGATAGAAATCGTAGAGTTCCTTTTCCTGTTTCGTAAACAGCGATTCTGGCTTTTTCGCCGACAGTTTGCGCAACGAAGCCACCGACCAGTAGTCAAAGATCGTGGTGCGGCCGTCACTTCCGCTGAAGCCCTCTGCCTCCATGGCAGGTTCGCCAATTTCCTGTCCAGCATAGACCATGAAAGCACTTGTGCCCATCATGGCGCTCACCACCAGTGCAGGTAGTGCCTTGCGCGCGTTTCCTGCGAAAAAAGCCGAGGCAATACGTTGCTCGTCGTGGTTCTCGAGGAAGTTCAGCATGTGGGGCCGTATGTCGTCAATAGCTTGCCAACATCCCGTGATGCAGCTTGCCGAAAGCCCGCCGCACACCACGCCGCGCAGCGTGTCGTACAGGCCCACCTTGTCGTAGAGGTAGTCGAAGCCGCTGGCAATGTAGTGACGGTATTCGGCCGGATTGTAAACCTCCGCAATGAAGAGAATGTCGGGATATTTCTCCTTCACCTTCTTCGTGGCGTAAGCCCAGAACTCCGCAGGCACCATTTCCGCCATGTCGCAGCGGAAGGCGTCCACCCCCTTCTTTGCCCAGAAGAGCAGGATATCCGTCATCTTCTGCCAAGTCGAAGGCACGGGCGAGAAGTGCGTCTGGCGGCCGCCCTGGTAGTCCACGCCGTAGTTCAGCTTCACCGTTTCGTACCAGTCGTTGCGTGAGGGCCAGGCATCGAAGTGATCATTACCCGTAACCTTGGCGGGAGTCTCCTCGTAGGGGACATCGGAGCGGTGTTCCGTATCGAACCCCGTGTGGAGGCTTTGTCCCGGAATGTAGTAGAAGTTGTTGTTCGGGTCAAAAGCCTTCGTCGTGTCGTCGTCAGCGCCAAGGTCCCTGACCCCTTTGGGGCAGGCGTCGCTGCCGTACTGTCGGGCCACATGGTTCGGCACGAAGTCAATGACCATTTTCAGTCCCGCCTTGTGCGTGCGGCGCACGAGGTTTTCAAATTCCTTCATGCGGTTCGGCACGTTCGTGGCCAAGTCAGGGTCAATATCGTAATAGTCCTTGATGGCGTAGGGCGAGCCGGCGCGTCCTTTCACCACGGCAGGGTGGTCCGGGCGAATGCCGTAAGCTTCGTAGTTCGTCTGTGTAGCGTGTTCGAGCAAGCCCGTAAACCACACGTGCGTGAAGCCGAAGTCAGCGATGCGCCCCAGCTGTGCAGCCGTAAAGTCGTTCAACTTTGCACAACCATTTTCCTCCAACGTACCCGCAGGCACATTGGAGGTTTTCTGGTTCGTGTAAAGTCGCGTAAAGATTTGATAGATAAGCGGTTTCATGCCTGTGTTTAGTCGTTCACACCGTGGGCTTTCACAGCCTCGTTACCCTTGCAGATTTTCGCGATCATGCCCTGGAGCGTTTTGCCGGGGCCACATTCGGTGAAGTCCGTAGCGCCGTTGGCCACCATTTCCTCCACCTCCTTGGTCCAGCGCACCGAAGCCGTCAGCTGGGCAATGAGGTTCGCCTTGATTTCTTCGGGATCCGTGTGAGGCATACCGTCCACGTTTTGGTACACGGGGCAGATAGGCTTGTGGAATTCCGTCGTAGCGATAGCAGCTTCGAGTTCTTCCTGAGCCGGCTGCATGAGCGGCGAGTGGAAAGCGCCACCCACGGGGAGAACCAGCGCACGTTTTGCGCCCGCCTCCTTCAGTCGTTGGCAAGCGATTTCGATGGCTTCAGCCTCGCCAGAGATCACGAGCTGTCCCGGGCAGTTGTAGTTAGCGGGCACAACCACCTTACCCGTTTCTTCGCGTACAGCGGCGCAAACTTCTTCCACCTTTTCGTCGGCCAGTGCGATGATAGCCGCCATGGTGCCCGGCTGCGCTTCGCAAGCCTTCTGCATAGCCTTCGCGCGAGCAGCCACGAGTTTCAGGCCATCTTCGAAGCTCAGGCAGCGGGCAGCCGTGAGCGCCGAAAGTTCGCCGAGCGAGTGACCGCCCACCATGTCAGGCTGGAAGTCCGGGCCCAAGCAGAGCGCACTCACCACGCTGTGGAGGAACATGGCCGGTTGAGTCACCTTTGTTTGTTTCAGTTGTTCGTCCGTTCCGCTGAACATCACGTCCGTGATGCGGAAACCGAGGATATCGTTGGCCTTTTCAAAGAACTGTTTGGCAATCGGATGCTTCTCGTAGAGGTCCTTACCCATGCCCACAAACTGAGCTCCTTGACCGGGGAATACAAATGCTTTCATTTCTTCTTATATAATAAAGGAGTGAATACTATTAGCGAGAATGCTTATTTGCGAGGCAAAGGTAGTGCAAACCGAATGCAGGGCAAAATAAAAGCCGAAGGATTTTCATTTTGCCTTGCTGAGGTGCCGCCTACCTTATGAAACAAACGGATTGCGGAATAAAGCGAAGCCCTCAATCACATACACGCAACCTCGAGCGTTCCAGGAATGAAGTTATTGAAAGTTGTATGCGTACGGGCGCGAGGGCTGAAAGCCCGACCTTTAGACAATAGCCCTGTTAGGCCGAACCCAATTAAATGAGCCTTGGAAGGATGCATCGGAGTGATTCCTGCATACCCAGGGCTTCACTCTGCGCGTTTATAGGAACTTTGTAATCTCCACAATTGTAGATTTCCGTGTCCTCTGTGTCCTCCGTGGAAGTCAATAGATTATTGTAATATAGCATTGTAGAATGCAATACTATACGCGAATTTGACCCGTGAAAAAGCTTTCACAGTTTCACAGAATGGGCTTTCTTTACTGAGTATCAGTGCAGGTATGCGTGAAAGGTAAACTGCTAAAGTTTCACCGGTTTTCCTTCGCAGCAATTATTGATCCAAAGACGAAAATGGACTGAAAGCCAGAGTTAGAAGCCATGTCGGCGGAAAAGACACGCGAGAAAACCCGTGAAGGATTGAAAGTTTTACCTTCACACCGTTTTTCGTTGGAATTCAGAAGAAAACAAGCCTTCTGTGAAGCTGTGAAGGAAAAATTCAGGGAATAAAACACGTATATATAGCACTGTTTTGAGCACTTTTCGAGCCATTTCCCTTCACCCCTTTTGCCATTCCTCCCCACTTGCCCCGACCACGCCCTA
>CAMGGA010000139.1 GCA_946055515.1 uncultured Bacteroidales bacterium | reverse complement strand
AGGCGACGTCATCGAAACGTTCCAGGAAATCGAGGTGAAGCAGAAGCTCTAATCCTGCCTCCCTCCTTTCCCCCGCTCCCCCGCCGCGCGTGATTCGCACGCCACAGCGCGTGACCCGCGCGCCGCCGGCCCTCTCCAAGTCGGCACATAGAATTTTCAGTCCCAGGCTTTGAATTTCCAATCCCGGCCTTTGAAAATTCTATGTGCCGATTTGTTTTTTCAAATCCGTCTAACATAGCGCCCCCATCCCATTTCGCATACGCAAGGCCAGCGTTCAAGGCCGAGGGCTGAAAGCCCGACCTTCAGCCCATAGCCCCCGGTGAAAATCCCTCCCGTTCCCCATACGCCCATCCAGCGTTTAACGAGGAGGCCCGAAGGGCTGACCTTTAGCTCATAGCCCAGGGTGCAAGCCCCAGTCGTTTCTACGTACGCAAATCCAGCGTTCAAGGCGAGGCCCGAAGGGCTGACCTTTAGCCCATAGCCCAGGGTGCAAGTCCCTCTCGTTTCTACGCACGCCCATCCAGCGTTTAACGAGGAGGCCCGAAGGGCTGACCTTCAGCACCCAGCCCAGGCTGTAAGGCCTGGGTAGCCCGAACCCAATAAAATGAGCCCTGCAAGGGCGGCACCTCTATGCGGACGTATAATGCTGTCGCCCTTACAGGGCTCATCGGACGTAGCCTCGGCTAACCCAGGGCTTCACCCTGGGCTATGGGCTAAAGGTCGGGCTTTCAGCCCTCGCGTTGAACGCCGAGGCCGAAGGGCCGACTTTAGCGCATAGCCCCCGGAATATTCCCTCCCGTTCCCCATACGCCAATCCAGCGTTCAACGCCGAGGGCTGAAAGCCCGACCTTTAGCACCCAGCCCCCGGTGAAAATCCCTCTCATTCCCCATACGCCCATCCAGCGTTCAACGCGGAGGCCCGAAGGGCTGACCTTTAGCCCATAGCCCAGGGTGCAAGCCCTGGGTAGGCCCGAACCCAATAAAAGGAGCCCTGAAGGGGCGACACCCCTAAGCGGACGTATAAGGCTGCCGCCCTTACAGGGCTCATCGGACGTAGCCTCGGCTAACCCAGGGCTTCACCCTGGGCTATGGGCTAAAGGTCGGGCTTTCAGCCCTCGCGTTGAACGCTTCGCTTCATTCCATAAACCGTTACTTTAGAAAGATAGCCTGCACCTCGGCAAAGCCCAAAGAAAATCCTTCGGCTTTTCTTTGGCTCTGCCCTCGCCTTGCACTAACTTTCGATAAGATAGGCTGTGGCTCGGCAAAGCCCAAATAAAATCCTTCGGCTTTTCTTTGGCTCTGCTCTCGCCTTGCACTATCTTTCGATAAGATAGGCTGCGGCTCGGCATAGCCCAAATAAAATCCTTCGGCTTTTCTTTGGCTCTGCTCTCGCCTTGCACTATCTTTGCCCTCAAATCCCTTATACTATGAAAATAAAGAAACTCTTCCTTGGTTTGGTAGCCGCGGTGGCCCTTCCCGTGGCCGCACAGAGCGAGTTGCCCCTCATTCCCCTGCCTGCCCACGTGGAGACGGGCGATGGTGTATTCCATTTCCAGAAAAAGACCGTCACGGCCGTCGATGCCTATCCCGGCGACAGCCTCCAGTGGGTGCTCGACCAGTTCGGCGAAAAGTTCACGCAGGCTTCGGGCTACAAGCTCGTGAAGGGCAAGGCCAAGAAGGCCGCCCTGCGCCTTCAGCTCGACCCCTCGCTCCCCGCAGAAGGCTACAAGCTCGATGTGAAGGAGAAACAGGTGGTGGTGACCGCCTCGCGCCCCGTCGGCTTCTTCTATGCCCTCCAGACGTTGCAGCAGCTCCTGCCCTCGCGCGCCGTTCTCGCGGGCACGGTGGAGAACGAAGCGACCGAATGGACCCTCCCCGTCGTTTCCATTGCCGATGAGCCCCGCTTCGGCTGGCGCGGCTTCATGCTCGACGAGGGACGCCATTTCTACGGCAAGGAGGAAATCATGAAAATCCTCGACGTGATGGCCGCCTACAAGCTCAACCGCTTCCACTGGCACCTCACCGAAGACCAGGGCTGGCGCATCGAAATCAAGAAATACCCCAAACTCACCGAAGTCGGCGCCTGGCGCAACAGCAAGGTGCTCGGCTGGGGCGACGTGAAGCCCGACGGACAGCGCTACGGCGGTTTCTACACCCAGGACGACGCCCGCGAAATCGTGAAGTACGCCCGCGACCGCTTCATCGAGATTGTGCCCGAAGTGGACATCCCCGGCCACTCACAGGCCGCCGTGGCCGCCTACCCCGAGTTCCTCTCCTGTGACCCGCAGAACCCCCACGAAGTATGGCTCTGGCAAGGCGTTTCGGCCGACGTCATCAACGTTTCCCACCCCCAGGCCGTGCAGTTTGCCAAGGATGTGATCGACGAACTCACCGACATCTTCCCCTTCGGCTACCTCCACCTCGGCGGCGACGAATGCCCCACCAGCAAGTGGGAGCAGAATGCCGACTGCCAGCAACTGCTGAAGCAAATCGGTTCGCAGAACTACCGCGACCTGCAAATCAACTTCTACCGCCAGCTCCAGGACCACATCGCCCGGAAGCCCGCCGCCCAGCAGCGCCGCCTCATTTTCTGGAACGAAGTGCTCCACGGCAACACGGCTCCCCTTGGGAAAGACATCACCATCATGGCCTGGGTAGGCGCTGACGGTGCAGCCCGCGATGCTGCCCAGCGTGGTCTGACCACCATCCTCTCGCCCCAAATCCCCTACTACATCAACCGCCGGCAGAGTACGCTCGAAACCGAGCCGCGCTCGCAGGGACACGGCACCGAAACCGTCGAGGTGGTCTACAACTACGTGCCGATGAAGGACATCCCCGCCGACCTGCAGCCGCGCTACATGGGTGTGCAGGCCAACTTCTGGACCGAGTGGGTCGAAGATGCCCAGACGGTGCAGTACCTCACCTTCCCGCGCCTCGCCGCCGTGGCCGAAGCGGGCTGGACGCCGCAGTCGCTCCGCAAATACCCCAACTTCCTCCAGCGCCTCCAGGCCGAGAGCGACTACTACGAGAAGAAGGGCGTGGACTACGGCAAGCACGTGTTTAAATAGCCCTCTCCCGCCCCGCGGCACCGCCCCGCGCGGCGACGAAATGATTTTCCACCCGCTTCGTCCGCCAGCGCCCCGCACGAACGGCAAAATTTGCCCACTTCGTCCGCCAGCGCCCCGCGCGAACGGCAAAATTTGCCCGCTTCGTCCGCCTGCGCCCCGAAGGGGCAACGAGCTCCCAGCCCAGGGCAAGCGAGCGAAGCGATGCGACACCCTGGGTTAGGCAAGACGGGTTTCGATACGCCCCCGGAGGGGGCAAAAGCAACGACAGAGGCGTTCAATCCTGACGATGAAATCCCACCTGTCATTGCTTTTGCCCCCTCCGGGGGCGCCTCGTTTGCGCTTCGTGCCAACCCAGGGTGTCGCGTCGCTTCGCTCGCTTGCCCTGGGCTGGGAGCTTGCAACCCCTTCGGGGTTTTCGTTGAACGCTTGAAATCCACAAACCATGCCGGGCTGTGGGCTTCACCTCCCTTTGGGTTTTGTTTGAACGCTTGCAATCCGCCTTCGTCCGCCTGCGCCCCGAAGGGGCAACGAGCTCCCAGCCCAGGGCAAGCGAGCGAAGCGATGCGACACCCTGGGTTCGGACGATACATCCGCGATACGCCCCCGGAGGGGGCAAAAGCAGCGACAGGAAGGCTTCTGTCATTGCTTTTGCCCCCTCCGGGGGCGCCTCGTTTGCGCTTCGTGCCAACCCAGGGTGTCGCGTCGCTTCGCTCGCTTGCCCTGGGCTGGGAGCTTGCAACCCCTTCGGGGTTTTCGTTGAACGCTTGAAATCCACAAACCGTGCCGGGCTGTGGGCTTCACCTCCCTTTGGGTTTTGTTTGAACGCTTGCAATCCG
>CAMGGA010000138.1 GCA_946055515.1 uncultured Bacteroidales bacterium | reverse complement strand
GCTGCGGGCTTTACCAGCACGCGGTCTGCCAACGGTTTGATGTTCATTTTGGTTGCTGTTTTTATTAGTTTCTGTAAGTGCGCAATCTCTTCGCGTGTCCGTTGTCCGGGATTCCCGGGGTGAGGAGGCGGGGAGGTGCGCAGTGGTTAATTTCTCCATTGTAGAGCCGCTCGAGGCGGTTCGCCCTCCCTATAAGCGAAAAGCGTGCCAAAGGTGGTTTTGACGGGAAAATAATTTTTCTGTCAAGTCGTTCAGCGCTCGTTTGTCAGTCCCGGAAGGGCAAAAGGCTTCTATGTGATAGTTTGCGATATTTAACGGACGGTAACAAACGGACTTTCGCAGAAAAGGGCGGTTTCATCGAGTCTCGCGTGCGCCTATATACGTGTTTTATTCTGGGAAAAAATGTTTCAATCCTTCAGCAGGGTACTTTAATCCGCTGAAAACCAAAGGAAAACAGGCTGAAGGATTTGAAAATCAAATCCTTCAGCAAGGTTCAGCCGAGAGGCAATCGTTCAGCCTTCCGATTCGGGGTATGATTTAACAAAAAGAAACGTGTGAAGAGGAATGGGTGTTTGGTGAACCCTGTGAACGGTTTTCAAGTTCAACCCTTCACACTCCAACGCATTGAAACTCAGTGCAAAACAGCCGTTCTGTGAAGCTGTGAAGCATTTTTTTCGGGGAAAAATAAGGTATATACGCGCGCGTGTAGAGCCGATGAAACCGCAAATATTGCTTCGCATAGGCCATTGCAGGGTCATTAACATTTGGTGTCACGGAGGCGCAGGGCGAGGCAGGCGGCGCTCGTGTCAATCGCAGTGACAGAATTTTCAATCGGCGGCTTTCTGTCTTCAAATCCTGGGGTTGGAATTTCAAAGACAGGACTTGTGGAATTTACTCCTGGACGTGTGAGGGAGAAGCATGAATTTTTGGGAAATAGAGCGTGTTGGCAAGCAGACTTTCGGCGAAGAGGGACGAGGGTGTCGCCGGTGGAAAAGCAGGCAGGGCTTCCGTCGCCCCGAGGGAGCGCAGGGCCTACAATTTGCACTTTTATGAAATAAAAAACCCGCAAAGCGGGGTATGTGGAATTAACTTTGTAATTTTGCATTACAATAATCGGGAAATCGCTCCGATGGTAACAGCCGGAACCCGCCGTTCTGTTTGTTTGCCGCGCCCGGCGCGCCGGAAAGCATCTTTCCCCTCAACCTGCAAACATTGGTCACAAAGAACAACATCAAGTACGTCCACTCGCTCCGGCTGAAGAAATACCGCGATGCCGAACGCGTGTTTGTGGCAGAAGGGCCCAAGGTCGTGGCAGACCTGCTGCCCCTCATGCCCTGCCGCCAGTTGTATGCCGCACCCGACTTTCTCGCCCGCCATCCGCAATCCGGCTGGAAGGGGGTGGAGGAAGTGGTGGAGGCGACGGACAGGGACATCGAGCGCCTCTCGTCGCTCCGTGCGCCGCGCGAGGTGGTGGCCGTGTTCCGCCAGCCCCTCCCTGCTGCCCACAGCTTTCCCGCGCTGGCCGCCCTGCCCGAACGGCAGTTGTGCCTCGCTCTCGACGGCGTGCAGGACCCGGGCAACCTCGGGACCATCGTTCGCGTGGCCGACTGGTTTGGCATCACGCACCTCTTTGCCTCGCCCGACACGGCCGACGTGTTCGCACCGAAGGTGGTGCAGGCGACGATGGGAGCCATCGGACGCGTGGCGTTGCATTACGTTCCCCTTCCCGAACTCCTCAGCCTCGTCGCCCCCGACGTGCCCCGCTACGGCACCTTCCTCGACGGGACGAACCTCTACGGCCAGCCGCTCGAGAACCGTGGCGTGGTGGTGATGGGCAACGAGGGCAAGGGCATTTCGCCCGAAGTGGCCCAGACCGTGACCCACCGCCTGCTCATTCCCAACTATCCGCCGGGAAGACCCACTTCCGAAAGTCTGAATGTAGCCGTGGCTACCGCCATCGTTTGCGCAGCCTTCCGCAGCAGGGCCTGACCCTGCTCCTGCCGCTCTCCGCCTCGCGGCGGTGCCTGGCGGCCTTTCCCTTTATTCTACATCGAGTCATGGAAACTTCTGTCATCGAATCCCTCATTCAGCTACTGCTGCCCTTGGGCCTGATCCTGCTTGGAGCGGGGCTGGCGTTGCTGGCCTTGCTCTTCCTGTTCCGTTTTCGGCGCAGAGGGCTTGCGGCAAAGTATGCAGCCTGGCAGGAGGAGGGCGAGCTGGTTGATGAAACGCTCCACGAGACCCTCCATCGCCCCAACGGGACGGAGACGACGAATTTTCCGAAAATCAGTGTGGTCGTCCCTGCCTACAACCAGGCCGACGACCTGGCCTATCTGCTCCCGCGGCTCCTGAAGCAGCGCTATGAGGGCCGGCTGGAGGTGATTGTGGCCGACCAGCTCTCGGAGGACCATACGGCCCAGCTCGTGCAGCAGCTCCAGCAAAACCATCCGCAACTTCGCTACACCTCCGTGCCGCCCACTTCGCGACACATCGAGCCGCGCAAGCTGGCCATCACCCTGGGCGTGAAGGCTTCCCACAGCGAATGGGTGATTGTGGTCAATCCCGACACCCATCCCGATACGCTGACGTGGTTGCAGTATTTCGCTGAAAATCTTACGGATAACGTGGATTTTGTGCAGGCTTACTATAACTACGAGGACGACGGGTCGCTGGCCATCCGGCGGGCGATTCTCGAGCGCGTCGAGCGCTTCAACCTGCGCCTTGTGGCCCTTCAGGGCAATGTGGTGCTGGGGGCAGAGACGGCGAACTTTGCCGTGCGGCGCAGCTGGTTCTTGGAGCACCAGGGCTTTGCCGACAGCCTTTCCCTTCCCTTCGGCGAGGAAAGCATCTTTGCCGCCCACCATGCCGATGCCCAGCGCTCGGCTCTCCTCCTGGGGCCCCACACGCGGCTCACGGAGAGTGCGCCCGGTAATGCCGAACTCCGCCGGCGCCGCATGCTGAGCATGGAAATCAGACGCCACTTTCCCTGGCGGGCCCGGAAGTATCTGTGGCTCGAAAACCTGGCCCACACGTTGAACTATGCCTTTTGGCTCGTGGCCCTCGCGGCCCTCGGGGCAGCCGTGTGGATGACGGTCGAAGAGCCCTGCATCCGCGTGCTGCTTACGGGCGAAGCCCCTTCGTCCGGCGTGGTGGAACCCTATTACCGGAGTGCGGCGCTCTATGTGCTCTTGGGGTGCATCGCCGAGTGGGCACTCTACGTGTGGCTGTCGGTGAGCGGGCTGCGGCGCAGCCTGAAGGCCATCGGCGAACGCAGGATGGGGGGCTACATCCTCTACTTCGACCTTACGCTGCCCTTCTACCTGGCCATAGCGCAGATGCTCCGCCGCTTCCATAGCCATACCTTCGTACGCCACTATCTCCAGCGCAACAAGTAGCGCGGAACTTTCCTTTTCCCGAATTATCCTAACACCGCAAAATATGCCTAAGATTTCAGAACGTGCCGTGGTGATGCCCGAATCACCTATCCGCAAATTAGCCCCTTTGGCCACCGCTGCCAAAGACCGCGGCATCCACGTTTATCACCTCAATATCGGCCAGCCCGACCTTCCCACGCCCGAGGCTGGTCTCGACGCGTTGCGCCACATCGACCGCAAGGTGCTCGAGTACAGCCCGAGCCAGGGCTTCCGCAGCTACCGCGAAAAGCTCACGCATTACTACGAGAAGTACAACATCCACCTCTCGCCCGACGACATCATCATCACCTCGGGCGGATCGGAGGCGGTGCTCTTCGCCTTCCTCTCCTGTCTCAACCCCGGCGACGAAATCATCGTGCCCGAACCCGCCTACGCCAACTACATGGCCTTCGCCATCTCGGCAGGAGCGAAAATCCGCACCATCGCCACGACCATCGAGGAGGGCTTCAGCCTGCCGAAGGTGGAGAAGTTTGAAGAACTCATCAACGAGCACACCCGCGCCATCCTCATCTGCAACCCCAACAACCC
>CAMGGA010000137.1 GCA_946055515.1 uncultured Bacteroidales bacterium | reverse complement strand
AATCCTACGGCAAAATGCAGGCTGAAATCGCGCTTGAAGTTGGGATGGATGATGGGGTAATGGCGGCGGGCATCGTCGAAGGCGGGATTGATGGCCTTCATGCCGCCGTCGAGGCGCAGGAGGAAGTAGTTGAAATTCAAACGGAATCCAATGCCGTAGGCCACAGCTATCTGCCGCCAGCAGGTGTCGAAGCCAAACTGCCCTCCGGGCTGGTCGGAATAGTTGCGCAGGGTCCAGATGTTTCCGGCATCGATGAAGGCCGCGCCGTCGAGCAGCCAGAAGAGGTGTGTGCGGTACTCCACGTTCATGTCGAGCTTCATGTCGCCCGTCTGGTTGATAAAGTCGATGCGGCCGTCGGTGCCGCGGAACTTGCCGGGGCCGAGTTCGCGCACGGACCATCCACGCACGCTGTTGGCACCGCCCGAGAAGTAGCGCTTCTCGTAGGGCAGGATGGAACTGTTGCCATAGGGCAGAGCCACGCCGAGCCCGAAGTGGAGGGCCAGCGAGTTGCGGTCGTTGATCTTGAAACTCTTGGAGTAGTCGAAGTCAAACTTGGCATACTGCGCGTACTTGACGTCGAAGACCTTGTAGCTGCCGTCCTCGGCCTTGGGGAAGGAGCCGGCCAGGGTGGAGATGGCCTGGAGCAGGTTGCCCGCGGTCTCGATGCCGGCGCGAAGGCTGTAGGCATTGGTGCCGTAGGTCGAGGTGAGGCCGTTGGCCATGGTGGAGAAACTCAGGTTGTAGCCCAGCTTCATAATGAAGAGGTTCTCGTAGTTGTAGCGCAGGATGGCATTGCGCGACGAGGGGTCATCGAGGTAGTCGCGCTTGAACGTCTCGGAAATCCACGGCATATAGACGTAGTTGAGGTCGATGAGGTCGATGCGGTGGTGCAGACGGCTGTCACGGTGGCCCATCCAGCGGTAGCGCCAGGTGCCTGAAACGACACGTCGGTGAAACTCGGGACGGTTCTGGCTGTTGTACATCAGCGACACCTCGCTGGTGGCACGGGCCCGGCGTCGGAAGTCGCGCGTGAGGAAGGGGAAGATGAAGTCGGGAAACTTGAGACTCAACTCCGCGCTGTACTCGATGTAGTTCTGGTCATCGTAGCCGTCGAGCCCCGTGATGGCCTCGAAGGCTCCGCGCAGCTTGAGGCCCAGGACCTCGCTGCCACGGAAGAGGTTGCGGTTGTGGTAGGCCACGGATACGGCTGCACCGAAGTCGCCGGCGGAGTTGGTTCCCTCGAGTTCGGCGTTGATGGTATTGGGCTTGTTGGTGGTGACGCTGATGAGGGCATTGAGCCGCGTGCTGTCTGCCTCGTCGGGCTGGAAACGGATGGTGGAACTGAGCACGGCATCGAGGGCGCCGAGGGCTCCGTAGGTAGTCTGTACGTCCTGCTCGTTGTAGAGGGCTCCCTCACGGATGTGGTTGACGCGGTCCAGGACGCCCTGGCGCAGGCGCGACGAGCTGCCCGAGAGGTCGTAGGTCACGCGGTTGATGAGGTAGGGCTGATGGGGCGAGACGAGACCGTCGTAGGTGCGGAAGGGGTTGACGATGAACTTGAGCCACACCTGGCGCGGGGCCTCCGTGGTGTCGGCCTCGTAGCGGATGAACTCGCGGTTGAAACGGTAGTAGCCGCGGTTCATGACGAGGGAGTTGACGCGGGTGCGTTCCTTGTCGAGGACGTTGACGTCGAAGGGCATGCCCTCGCGCAGCAGGGAGCGGTGCTCGTGCGGACGCAGCAGGGAGTCGATGCCCGCATCGCGCACTTCGCGCTCGAGCAGTCCCACGGTGTAGCGCTGCCGTGGGTCGATGTGGTACTTGACATAGACCTTGTGCTTGCGGTAGCGGCGCTGCACATCGACGCTGGCATCCAGGTAACCGAGGTTGCGCACGGCATTCTGTATGTCGCGGCGGCAACGCTCCGTCTGCACGCTGTCCTCGATGACGGGGTCTTCGCCCACGCGCCAGAGGAAGCGGTTGATGCGCTTGGTGGAGTCGGTGGAGGAGAGGGCGTAGGGCAGCATGGGCACCTTGAAGAGGTTGAACCACTTGCTGTTGGGATGCTGGCGCACGTAGCCCTGCAGGGCCGAGGTCTTGACGCTGGCGCTGTCGCTCACGATGCTGACCTTCTCCAGGAGGTGCTCGCCTTCGGGTACGAAGCGTGAGACGCTGCATGAATGGAACACAGCGGTCAGGAGGGCGAGGATGTACGCTATTTTATGTCGGAAGATGCATTTCACAAGGCAAAGTTAGCAATAATTCCGCAGAAATGTGTATTTTTGCAGAAAAAACAGAGAAAAAAGTGATAAGCAAGAACAAAATCAAACTGATACACTCGCTGGAAAGGAAGAAGAACCGGGTGGAGGAGGGACTGCTGCTGGCTGAGGGGCCCAAGCTGATGGACGAACTGCTGGGGGTGTGGACACCGGCCTACATTGCTGCCACGGGGGAGTGGCTGGAGCTGCACAAGGAGGAACTGAGGGGCGTGGAGTGCGACCAGGTGACGCAGGAGGAGCTGAACCGTGCGAGCCTGTTGCGCACGCCACAGCAGGTCATCGGTCTCTTTCCGCTGCCCCACGAGCAGTGCTGTCTGGCCGAGGTGGCCGCAGGGGAGCTGTGCCTGGCGCTGGACGGCGTGCAGGACCCGGGCAACATGGGCACGATAGTGAGGCTGGCCGACTGGTTCGGCATCCGTCACGTGTTCTGCTCAACGGACACGGTGGATGTCTTCTCGCCCAAGGCCATACAAGCGACCATGGGGGCCATCGCGCGCGTACACGTACATTATATTAATCTTTCCGACGAGCTGGCACGCTGCACGGCCCCGGTGTATGGCACGCACCTGGACGGGCAGAACCTGTACGAACAATCCCTCACCGCCCACGGCGTCATCGTCATGGGCAATGAGGGAAAGGGGGTGTCGGCGGAGGTGGGTGCCAGGGTGAACAAGCGGCTCTACATCCCACCCTACCCCACGGACCGGGACAAGGTGGAGAGCCTGAACGTGGCCATCGCCACCGCCATAGTGTGTGCGGAGTTCCGCCGCAGGGCTACTCTACGTTGAGACCGCCCATGTCCTCGTCTTCCTCCTCGGACTTCTTGGCAGCCTCCTCGGAGTATGAGCTGTAGTAGGTCTCATCGACCTCGTCGTCGTCATCGACTGGCAGGGGAGCATCATCATCAAGGAGGTCCTTGATGAGGTTGCCGTCCTCGTCATAGCGGGCTTCGCTCTGGTAGCGCAGCTTCTCCACGGGTTCCTTCTTCTTGGCAAAGATGGCCTCGGTCCAGTTGCCCTTGGGCACTTCAAGGACGTCAAATCCGGCCGCCAGCTTGCGCTCGTAGGTACCGCCGGGGGAATGGAGGCGGTTGGTGGGCAGCGTGGTGGTGCTCACCTCAAAGGCACTCTCGATGATATCCTTGAGGGAGAGCTGGATGGAGTCCCATCCGCCTCCGAAGTTGCGGTCAATGAGTTCGAGCAGCAAGGAGGAGGAGATGTACTTGACATTCTCGTAGCTGAGGTCGGAGATGCGCTTGATGTCCTTCTTGCGGATGGCCACATGGCCACGCTTGGCATCGACGTGCGAGAACACCGCCCACTCGCCATTCTCATACTTGGCCTTTTCGCGCGAGTCATCGGGATTATAGTGTACCACCTCGAAACAGAGGCGAATGATGTTGAGGATCTTGTCCTCGCTGTTGCGGAAGTCCTCCTCCACCTTGTCCTCCTCCCAGAGCTTCGCTATCTCTATGGCATCTACCGTCCACACGTTGCTCGAATTGAGGTCGAGGACAGACTCTATCTTGGGTTCTTTTCTGGTCATATCTTCTTTGGTTTTTCCGTTGTTAAGGTGGGTTCTATAAATTTCCACCGTCAAAATAGTTAATAATTGTGTGTTGACGTTTTGCCATCTTTTGGATTCTTTTCGGCTCAAATTGTAAGTTGACTCAGTCACGTAGCTCGCTACGCTCCCTCTTCAAC
>CAMGGA010000136.1 GCA_946055515.1 uncultured Bacteroidales bacterium | reverse complement strand
TACTACAAGCTCACGAAGAACGCTTCGGAAGACAAGCCCCTCGGCTTCTACTTGGGTGCTGAAGGTGGCGCTGCCTTTGCCATGACCAAGTCCAGCTCGGCCTACCTCGCCCTCCCGCAGAACCTCAACGCAGCCGCAGGCCTCCTCTTCGACGAAGCCGGCGAAGCCACGGGCATCCAGCTCACGCCTGCCGGCGAAACCGCTGCTCCCGCTGTCTACAATCTCCAGGGCGTACGCGTAAGCGGCAAGCTCGCCAAGGGCCTCTACATCGTGAACGGCAAGAAAGTATTGGTAAAATAAATAAGCATCACTAACTCTCCCTCCAAAGCCCTCCCGGCCGAACCAAGGCCGGAGGGCCGCGGAAGGAACAGCAGCAAGACAAATATGAAAAAGTATATTTCCCCGAATACCCAGGCTATCCACTGCAACTTCGAGAGCCACCTCATGAATGCCAGTGGCCCCGAAAACATCACCGACGAAGTGGTTTTCGAACCCGAATTCTCCGACAAGGCAGGCTGGGATGCCGAAGAATGGTCCGAAGAATAAACGACACACCGTTTGTCCCCCCACACAGCGCCCTCCCGCACGGCACAAGCCCGCGGGAGGGCCTTTTTTGCGCCTTCCCCAGCCGAAATCCCCCGCAAAGGAAAAATAGTGCAATCCTCCTTTGCCGAAAAAGAGAGAAATCAGTAAGTTTGCCGCCGACAAGGCGCACAGCGCGCCCTTCCCCGAACACACAGCCAGAACCTTAAACCCAAACCTTTTCCCGCATGACGAAAACTTCTACGCTCCGCGCCCTCCTCGTAGGGGCACTCCTGGTTTTCACGCTCCCGCTCTCCGCACAGCGCAAGGGCGAGGCAGCACGCTTCCTCGAAACCGCCCGGCAGAACCTCAGCACCGCCGAACTGCGCACCCGCACGCTCCCCGCGCTGGTCACCACCAAAATCAACGCCAATACCTCGCAGGACCCTAAGACGCTCACCAACCTGCCCGCCGACTCGGCCATCTTCATGCAGAACTTCATCCCCGCCTCGGCCGGCGACACCATCGCCTTCTGCACCGTCTACGACACCGACCTCGTGCGCTACTTCCTCGGCAACACCATCAAGGAAGTGCAGACCCTGCTGCCCGACAGCGCCGAGAGCGTCAGCCTCTTCATCCTCGACCCCTATGAGCAGGACAAAATCCTCTACCTGAAACGCTACGACAGCTACAAGGGCAACGAACTCGAAACCTTCGAGTGCGACTTCACCATCGACTCCGTGCGGCCCCTCCTCGTCGGCTTCAACCTCGTCTTCAAGGAAGAAACCCAAATTCAGGCCGCCATCGTCCCCTGTAACCGCAACGGCTCCTTCCTCCTCTTCGACAGCCAGGTCGGACAGCCGGGCTTCCTCGACTACACCTACATGCGCTACTGGCTCTACGGCGACCCCCACCCCTGCTACGGCTACATGATAAACTGCCGCACGGAGGGTGAAGGCGGCTTCCCCGAATACGACATCGCACTCGACGACGTGACGCACACCCGCAGCTTCCTCGGCGAGACCTCGGCCTCCTTCGGCATCGGCATCACCAACTACGGCACCGCCGCCTTCCCCAAGGCCAAGCTCCGCTGCACCCTCGGCGACGCCGTCAAGGACGTGGAGTTCAACAAGCCCCTCGGCTTCCTCTACTACGGCTACATCGAGAGCGACCTGCCCCTGCCCACCGAAGCCATGCGCGTGCCACTCAGCGTACAGCTCCTTGAAGTGAACGGCCAGGACGTGACCATGGACAACAACCCCGAAACGGGCTCCATCACCGTCGTCGACCCCGCACTCACCGAGAACCGCCGCCCCGTGATGGAAGAATTTACCGGCGGCTGGTGCGGCTGGTGCCCCCGCGGCAGCCGCGCCATCGAACTCCTCCTCAAGGAATACGACGAGTTCATCCCCATCGCCATCCACTCCAACGACGCCCTCGAAGCGGCCGACTTCCTCCCCATCATCTCCAACTACGCCTCGGGCGGCTTCCCCGGCTTCACCATGAACCGCCTGGTCAACGGCGACCCCTTCTACGGCAGCAACGAATACGGCGGCGGCAGCATGGGCGTGAAGAAAGACATCGCCCACATCCAGGAACTCCCCTGCGAGGCCAAGCTCACCATCACCTCCGTGAGCCTCTCCGACGACCGCACGAGCCTCACCGTGCAGACCGACACGAAGTTTACCCTCAAGTCGGCCACTGCACCCTACCGCCTCGCCTACGTGCTCACCGAAGACAGCCTCCAGGTGGCCCAGAGCAACTACTACTCCAAGGCCTACGGTGTCTCGGAAAGCGGCACGCCGCAGGAACTCCGCGACCTCGTCGGTATGCCCGGCAAGTACTGGGCCATCTGTAACGACGTGGCCCGCTTCACCACCGGCCTCGACGGCATCGAGGGCAGCATAGCCGCACCCATCGAGGCCAACCGCACCCAACAGTACACCTACACCCTCGACGTGCCCGAAAACATCGAAGAGCTCGGCTACTGCCACCTCGTGGTGCTCCTCCTCGACACCGCCACGGGCGAAATCCTCAACGCCGACCGCACCTCCCTCGCCGCCGTCAGCGCCATCTACGAGGCACCCACGGCCCAGGGCGAGGCCACCGTCGGCGTGAAGGCCGGACAGCTCTCCGTGTCGGCCGCAGCCGGCGAAGTGAGCGTGTTCGACGCCGCCGGCCGCCAAGTGGCCCGCCGCCGCGTGGACGGCAGCCTGAGCCTCCCCCTCGGAGCCGGCTGCTACGTGGTGCGCGTGCAGACCGCCTCGGGCATACAGACCGCCAAGGTCACCCTCTGACCCCCGCCGCGCCCGGCCTTTCCCCTCCGGAAGCCGCGGCGACAGCTCCCAAGCCCCCTTCCCCCACGTCCGGAAGGCGGCTTGGGATTTTCAGTCCCGCCTTTTGGAAATCCAGTCCCGCCTTTTGGAAATCCAGTCCCGCCTTCCGGAAAACCGAAGCCTGGAGTTGTAAGAACAAAAAAGTGATTAAACTTGCTAACTCAAATTAAATCTCCTACATTTGCACGGAGAAACTGTGCATCCCCATTTGTGGGGAGAAAATGCCTCCCCGCAGGTAGCATGGAAACAACTGACAAACATTCTAAATATCAACTTAATTCAATTCATCCTCTATGTGGTTAACTAATTCATCCATCGGACGGAAGGTAATCATGTCGGTGACCGGCATTGCGCTCATTCTGTTCCTCACGTTTCATGGCTGCATGAACCTGGTGGCCCTTTTCTCGGAAGAAGGCTACAACATGGTGTGCGAAATGCTCGGTGCCAACTGGTACGCCGTGGCAGCTACGGTAGGCTTGGCTGTGCTCGTGGCCCTGCACTTCATCTATGCCATCATCCTTACGCTCCAGAACCGTAAGGCACGCGGCAACAACCGCTACGCCGTGACCAGCAAGCCCGAAAAGGTTGAGTGGGCTTCGCAGAACATGCTCGTGCTCGGCATCATCGTGGTGCTCGGCCTCCTGCTCCACCTCTACAACTTCTGGTACAACATGATGTTCGCCGAACTCGTGAACGACGGCGTGCCCTTCGTCGAAGGCGTAAGCAGCGCAAGCGACGGCTACGGCATGATGGTGGCTACCTTCAGCTGCCCCGTGTTCACGGTGCTCTACCTCGTGTGGTTCGCCGCCCTGTGGTTCCACATGACCCACGGCTTCTGGAGCGCCTTCCAGACCCTCGGCTGGAACGGTAAGATCTGGTTCAACCGCTGGCGCGTAATCGGCACTGTCTATGTAACCGTGCTGATGCTCATCTTTGTTGTTGTAGCCCTGAAATTCGCGCTCTGCGGCGGCTGCTGCGGAAGCGTTTGCTACTAACCGCAAACCGACCGACCCGGCCGCTGCGCCCGCCGATGTGCGCAAAGGCCCCTACTTTCCCCCCTCAACCAATAACTCAGAAAAATTATGGCTAACATAGATTCCAAAATCCCCGAAGGTCCTATTTCCGAAA
>CAMGGA010000135.1 GCA_946055515.1 uncultured Bacteroidales bacterium | reverse complement strand
CCGAGCTTCCTCAACCAGTACAGCACCTCGCCCAGCAAGAGCTACAACTACAGCGCCCGACTGGGCTACGTGGAGCCCCTCGGCAAGCAGTGGTTCGGCGAAGTGCGCTACCAGTATGCCTATAAATACTCCGACTCCGACCGCTCGCGCTACAACCTCGACTCACTGGCCTACGAGCCCTACGCCTCGCTCTTCCCACAATACACTTCCTTCGGCGACCCCGACGGCTATCCCGTCATCGGTTCGCTGCCCACGGAAGACCTGGTGCTCAACTATGTGCGCGACCTCAACAACTCGCAGTATGCTACCTATAAATACTACGAACACACCGCCACGGTGGGCGTGCGCTACAATACCTCCGAAATCAACTTCAACGCGGGCCTCGACCTCAACCCCGAGATGACCAAGATGGCCTACAACCGACCGGGACAGCACATCGACACGCTCATCACGCGCAAGGTGTTTATGGTCTCCCCGCAGTTGCGCTTCCGCTACAAGTTCTCCAAGACCAACCAGCTCGACATCCGCTACCGCGGCTCCGCCTCGCAGCCTTCGATGACCGACCTCCTCGCCGTGGTGGACGACTCCAACCCGCTGAACATCTCCATGGGTAACCCCGGGCTGAAGCCTTCGTGGAACAACAATCTCCGCATCCAGTACAATGGCTACAACGCCGAACGCCAACAGGGCATCATGGCAAGCCTGAACGCCTCGCAGACGCTCCACTCCATCTCCAACCGCATGGTCTATGACGAGGAAACGGGTGTGCAGTACCGCCGCCCCGAAAACATCAACGGAAACTGGAACGCCAACGCGGCCTTTATGTTCAACACTGCCCTCGGCGCGCAGAAGCTCTTCAATATCTCCACCTACACCAATGTCCGCTACCAGAACGAGGTGGGCTACGTGAGCCGCATGCAGACTGCCGCCGCCCCGGCCTCCACCGCGCAGGCTTTCTCTACGCTCGTGCCCCTCGCCGACGCGCCTGCAACACCCGCAGCCGACCGCAGCTACGACTATTACAACAGCGTGTTCAACTCCGCGCTCTCCCAGAAGAACACCACGCGCAACTGGAGCTTCGACGAACATGCCCGCGCCAGCTACCGCAACGCCTGGTATGACATCGGACTCATCGGTCGCCTCAACTACCAGCACGCACGCGCCACGGTGCAGGAGAATGCCAACCTCGACACGTGGAACTTCTCCTACGGTGTGGACGCCAACCTCAACTTCGACTTCGGCCTGAGCTTCTCCACCGACTTCCGCATGAGTTCGCGCCGCGGTTATTCCGACGCGTCGATGAACACCGACGAACTGCTCTGGAACGTGCAGATTGCCCAGTCTTTCCTGCCCAACCGTGCCGCCACGCTGAGCATCCAGTTCTACGACATTCTCCAGCAGCAGAGCAACATCTCCCGCACGCTTAGCGCCACGCAGCGCAGCGACACCTGGACCAATGCCATCCATTCTTACTTCATGGTCCATTTCATCTATAAGCTCAACGTGTTCAGCGGAGGCAGCAAGGCCAAGACCGAACAGAACGGCGACCGTCCTGCTCCTCCCGACATGCGCGGCCCCGGCGGTATGCCTATGCGCGGCGGCTTCGGCGGCCCTGGCGGCGGCCCCGGTGGCGGCCCCGGCGGCAGAATGTAACCGTGCATTTTTTGAAAACATCTTGCTTGCTTTATGGGGTTATCCTATTACATTTGCAGCGCCTTCGGCACTGCTCCTGTAGCAGGATAACCCCATAAAGCGTATTTCCCCCATGAACAAATCCCTCCTCCTCGCCCTCTCTGCCGGCTTGCTCCTGGCCGCGTGTGGCAACAAGACCGAAAAGCCTGCCCTCGCGGGCGACACCGTGCTTCAAGTGACGGACAAGGCCTCTGCTGCCGAAGCCACGGCCCCTGATGTGCGCATCCACGACCTGTGCGGACCCGTGAAAAGCCTGGAACTCTATTACGACGAAACTTCCACCGACTGGTGCTTCCGTGCCTCCTTCAGCGAGCAGGGCGAATGGCTCACTACGAACGACGGCACGCCGCTCAAGGATTTCTTCAACAAAGGCATAGAGCGTGATGACGAAGGCCGCCTCACGGCCCTCCACCGCAGCGTGGACGATACCTGCGAAATCGAAGAGGACGCTTACACCTACGATGCCGAGGGACGCCTCGCTTCGGCGAAGTACAGCGATGGGCAGACCACTACCACGGAGCATTACACCTACAGCCCCGAAGGCCACATCACGGAGATGAAGTGCGACATGGAAGACCCCGAGGAAGGAAACAGTTCGACCACCACCACCTACCGCATCCTCGAGCGTGACTCCCACGGCAACTGGACCCGCCGTGAAGCTGCCTCTGCCGATGGCGCGAAGTATGTGAGCAAACGCGTGATTTCCTATTGGAAGTGATCCCTGCGCCCGGCTTTCTTTCTGGAGAAGGCAGGGGGGCTCCTAAAAAGACAACAAGTCCCGCCGCGTAACCATAGCGCGGCGGGACTTGCGTTGGTGGCATTCCTCCCCATACGTTCCCGAGAGTCTGAAGAAATCCCGAGAGAAAATGAGGGAGAAGCATTCCCTACTTGACTTCCCTGAGCCAGACGGTGCCCGGGGCACCTTCGGCATAGGGAGTGGCCTCTATTTCGACTGCGGGCGCGGCGGCATCTTGGGGCACATCCTGCTCGTCCCAAAGCGTGCCGCGGGCCACGTTCTGCCCGGCGGGGGTGAGTGTCCCCGTGAGGCGGAAGGGAATGGAAGAGTTGGCATAGCAGGAAGGCGCGACACCGCTGCACTGATAGACCTGCGGACCTATCTGCAGAGCCAGCGCGCCACGCACGGCCTGCCCTGTGGCGGAGGCGGTGCGGCGCAGGTACTGTGGCTGGAGGGGGAAGTCGATGTAGATTTCGTCCATCGAACGCCAGGTACGTTCCACTTCCACATAGCCCGCCGCATTGACTTCGCCCTGCAGCAGCTCGTGGCCGTTCACGAAGATGTGCACAGGAGTTGGCACGGTGTCTGTCCACGCCAAGGCGCCGGCGGGATGGCGCTTCGCTGTCCAGTCGGGCATGCGCAGGTGGAGGCGCAGGCGGAGCGTGTCGCGCAGACTCATGAAGCGGAACTTCACACCCCCATCGGCGGGCATGTCGGTGATTTGGTCGAGCACGAAAGATTGCTCCCGCAGGCGGAGGCGCGCGGTGCAGTTGGTGTAGAGGTTCACGTAGAGGTCATGCCCATCGGCCGAGGCTGCATAGACGGTGCCTGGAGCGGCCATTACCACGGCGGCGGCAGCGCGGCGGTCTTGCCGGTCGAAGGTGGCCACGGTGTCTGTGAGCGTGCGGGTTGCTGCATTGAAGAGGGCGCGTTCCATGGCATCGGCATATTGCGCTTGGCCCGTGAGCTGGAACATCAGTCCACCGAGGCTGAACCCATAGAGCGCAGGCAGGCCCTGCGGCGCGGTGAGTTCGTCATCGCCACCGCCCACGACGTTGAAATGCGGGGCAAACTGGTGCCACAGTCTTTCAATCTCTACTCTGTCCTGGGGAGAAAACGAGGGCGGCAGACTGAGGTCTGCGGCAGGTGTGCCCGGGGCTGCGGCCTGGGCCAAGGAGCGGAAATCGCCGCCCAAGTAGGCCCATGTGGCCACGCTGTCGGCCGCGATGAATCGCAGCGGAAGTTTGCTGCCCTGCTCCCTTCCCCCGGCCCGGGCGGGGAGGGAAAAGAGGAGGCAGAGGAGGAGAAGAAGGAGATACTGTTTCATGGGGTAGGGGAAAGAGTGGCCGTGAGGGGATGGCTTACTGGTATCTAATCCATTTGAACCATTCTTTCAGCGTGGGCTTCTTGCCGTACATGAGGATGCCTACGCGGTAGATGCGTGCGCTGAACCAGACGCTGCCGAGGGCCGTGGCATAGAGCAGCAGGAGGGAAAGGAGTTCTTCCCAAAGGGGTACGCTGAAAGGCACGCGCACCATCATCACGATGGGGGAGGTGAGGGGGAACATGGAGGCCCAGAAGGCCAGCGGGCCACTGGTGTTCTGCACGCTGCCCATGGCGGCGTAGAGGCCGAAGACCATGATGAGCAC
>CAMGGA010000134.1 GCA_946055515.1 uncultured Bacteroidales bacterium | reverse complement strand
CCACGGAGGTGTCGATGGGGCGGAAACCGAGGTCGCCGGGGGTGAAGTAGAACTTTTCGTAGTAGGCCGGGTCGTCGGGAATGTGCATCTTGCGGTAGGTGCCCGCGATGGAACCGTCGCGCTCGAAGACCACGGCGGTGTTGTGGTACAGACCGGCCGCGCGGCGTTCAAACAGCGAGGTGACCAGCACGATGCCGTGCTTGCGGGCCAGCGTACCGTAGAAGTCGGTCGAAGGGCCGGGGATGGGTTCGGCGAGGTCGAAGTTGTCGGTGCTTTCCACCTGACAGAAGTAGAGCGAATTGTGCAGTTCCTGAAGCACCACGAGTTGTGCGCCGCGGGCGGCCACGTCGGCGATGTTCTGGGCCAGTTTCTGCTTGTTGGCTGCTATGTCGGAGGAGCAGGTCTGCTGGATGAGACCCACCTTGAGGAGGCGTGAGGATGTCATGGGGGAATGGAAAGTTGAAAGTTTGGAGTGGAAAGTGTAGGAGAGTGGAGAGCGTGGAATGGGGAATGCGGGAAGACCGGCCATGGTCGGGGGCGGGCAGCCCCGTCAAAGGGGTAAGGGCAGTACCCCTTGGGGAAACTGCATGGTGGCACAGTGGAGCGAGCCGTGTTGGCGAATGAGTGCGCGGCAGTCCACGCCCACGATTTCGCGCCCGGGGAAGGCTTCGCGCAGCGCCTGGGCGGCGGTCGCGTCGAGGTCGGGCTGGGCGTAGGTGGGGTAGAGGATGGCCTCGTTCATCACCAGGTAGTTGGCGTAGGTCGCCGGCAGCCGTTGGCCGTCCTCGTCGAAGATGGGGCGGGGCAGGGGCACGGCAATGAGGTGGAAGGCTTCGCCCCGTTTCGTGCGCAGCGCCTGCAGTTCTGCCTCCATGGCGCGGAGCGCGCCGAAGTGTTCGTCAGCAGGGTCGTCGCAGCGCACGTAGACAATCGTGTCGCCGGGGCAGAGTCGCGCCAAGGTGTCGATGTGCGAGTCCGTGTCGTCGCCCGCGAGGTAGCCGTGGTGGAGCCAGAGGAAGTGGTCCACGCCGAGCCGTTCCCTGAGCAGGGCTTCCACCGCTTCCTGCGACGGCTGCGGGCCGCGGCGGTTCGGATTGAGCAGGCATTCGGCCGTCGTCAGCAGGGTGCCGTCGCCGTCGGTCTCGATGCCGCCGCCCTCGAGCTCAAAGTCGAGAAAGTCCACGTATTTTCCCACCATCAAATCCCGGAGTTGGGCGTTGATGGCGTTGTCCAAGTGGGCCGCAAACTTGCCGCCCCAGCCGTTGAAGCGGAAGTCGAGGAGTTCGGCGCCCGTGTCGCTCACCACCGTGAGGAAGCCGTGGTCGCGGGCCCAAGTGTCGTTCGTCGGGCACTGCTTGTACAGAATGTTTTCCGTGGCGCGGCGCGGCAACTTCTCCTCGAGGAGCGCCTTCACCTGCGGCACGTCGGGCGCCACGATGAGGAGCGTTTGGCGGATGGCGATTTCGTAGGCCAGCCGGAGGTAGCATTCCGTCACCTCGGGGAGCATGTAGGCCCAGTCGGTGCCGGCGTGGGGCCAGGTGAGCTGCACGCCGCTCTGGGGGTACCATTCGGGGGCCAGGGTGCGGAAGTGGAGCAGCCCGGCCTCTTCGCGTCCCGCTTGGGCCGTGAAGAGTGTGCAGTCGCGGTAGGTGGGCGAGTCGGTGGGTCGGTGGAAAGTGATAGCCATGGGCGTAGAGGCGTTAGATTTCTTTGAGCTGTTGGAGATAATTGAGGAAGGCGTCGGTGGTGGTGGGGAGTTCGTAGTGCTTCACTTCCTGTGCAGCGGGGAAAAATTCGGGCCGGTAACCGTCGCCTCCCGTGGTGATGTATTCATCGGTGACGAGGAAATACTTCTTCTTCGCCTTCAGCGGTGTGCGCTTTTGTTGCGGCCCCGCATAGAAGAGTTCCGTCACGTGGCCCTGCGCGTCGGTCTGTACTTCGAGGTTGGCCGTCTGGAGATAGCCGAAGCGTTCGTTGTGGAGGCCAAACTCCACGAGCGCCTGGAGCTGCTGGCCCGTCAGTTCGTAGACCCGCAACTTGTTGGCAAAGGGCAGGGCCTCCCCCACGTCGAGCACACTCACGGGGCCTTGCGGCAGTCCCGCACGGAGCGTGCCGAAGTGGGAACAACCCACCACCACGTCCGACGGTTTCAGGTGCGCCGCCTCGCGGAAGGTTTCGGCGTAGGCCTGGCAAACGAGTGAACCGAGGCGCGTCTGCGAGCGTTTCATGTCGTAGCTTTGCGGAATGGCTTCCCGCGCGGTGCAGAGCTGCAGGCCCAGGGGTTTGCCACCCTCCGTCAGCGTGTGTTGGAGGAGCGAGTCGATTTGTGCCTGCAGGCGGGCGGCCTTGCCCGAGAGATGCGCCTTCGGCGTCACGGCCACGTGGTGCGGTTCTACAGCCGTTACCTCGAGTGTGGCGGTGTCTACGGTGCAGACGAGCAGATTGACGTAGTCGCCGTGCCAATGGCCCTGCACAATGGGCAACTTGCCCGCGTTGATGTGGCCGCACACCTTTTGGTGTGTGTGGCCCGAGAGGAAACCGTGCCACAGCGGGCCGCCGAGCGTTTCGAGTTGCGCGGCATCCTTGTCGTCCCACTGCGGCTGTCCCTGTGCGTCGGTGTAGCTGCCGATGTGGGTGAGCAGGATGCGCAGGTGGGCGTCGCGGAGCAGCGAGCCCTCGGGCAGTTGCATCACGGAGTCGAGCACGGCGGCATAGCGTCCGTCGAAGCTGAGTCCCGCGAGGCGGCGGGCGCTGGCCTGCTCGGGTGTGGAAGAGGTGATGAGGCCCGCGAAGGCCACGCGCAGGGTGCGGCCGCCGGGCAGCGCCAGGGGCACCGACGCCACGGGGTGCGTCCAGGCGGGAATGCGGCCCGTGGCCTGTTCGCGCACGTTGGCGCAGACATAGTCCAGGCTCCAGCCCTTGGGGTAGAGCGGCGAGGAGGCCCACTTCTGCGCCAAGGCCCGTTGTCCCTCGTCAAATTCATGGTTGCCCAGGGCAGAGAGGCGGATGTCGAGGGCGTCGAAGAGCACGGGCATGAGTTGGCCGCCCGTGGCTTTGTGGAAGTAGCTGCCGCCGAAGTTGTCGCCCGCCGAAACAGTCACGTGCAACGGATAGACCTGCTTCAGCGAGTCGAGGGTTTCCACCAGCGCCGCTGCCCCCGCAATCTGTTTGGCGGGAGAGGCCACGAAGGCGGCGTGGAAGTCGTTGATGCCCATCACGGCCACTTTCACCTGTGCCGAGGCCGAGAGGGAGAGCGCGGCGAGGAGCGAAAGGGTGTATCGGAAGAAGTGTGTCATAGACAAAGAAAGGATTTTTTTAAAATAGGAAGAACGGTTACGAGCGGCTCACCTGGAGTCCCGTGCGTGATATGCTCATTTCCACAAAGCGTGCGTTGGGCGAGAGCGGGTCCTGCAGGAGCAGTTGGCGGATGCGGCGCGCTGCTTCGGCATCCTTCGCCACCATGTACATGAAACCGCCGCCGCCTGCACCGGGAAGCTTGTAGCCGAGGCAGAGGTCGTCCACCCGCCGGCAGAGCGCCTCGATGATTGGCGGGTTGGTGCCCGCGTCGAGCGCCTTGTTCTGCTCCCAAGTGGTGCGCACCATGCGTCCGAAGTCCTCCAGGCCTCCGCGCTGGAGGGTGTCGAAGACGGAGAGCGCGTGTTGCTTCATCGTGTCGAGCAGGTGGAGGTGCCGCGTATTGTTGAGGAACATGCCGCGCACGATTTCCTGCAGGATGGTTTTCGCCGTGCGGGTGATGCCCGTGTAGTAGAGCAGGTGGCAGGGCTGTAGGCTGGGGTCGGTGAAGAGCGTGTCGGGCAGCCAGCGCGCTACGGCGTTCTGGTCGAAGCCCGGGCCCGTCTGGAGGAGTTTCACGCCGGGAAGCACGCCGCCGTACTGGTCCTGCCAGCCGCCGCCCGTGGTGAGGAGCTGTTCGAGCACGAGCGTGCGGTTGCACACTTCGTTCTTGTCCCAGCCGAGGCCGCAGAAGTCGCTCAGCGCGCCGAGTACGGTGGCCGCAAGGATGCTGCTGGTGCCCAATCCCGAACCGGCGGGGATGGCGGCGAGGAGGGTAATCTCAATGCCGCAGCCGAAGGCTTCGAGCTGGCGGCGCAGGGTGGCGAAACTCTCCACGC
>CAMGGA010000133.1 GCA_946055515.1 uncultured Bacteroidales bacterium | reverse complement strand
TGAGTGAAAACAAGTTTTCCCTCCGCTCTCGCTTGCACGAAAGCTCTCGCCAAGCACAAGTGAGCAAGCTCCCTTGGGGCTTCTGGCTTAACGAAAACATTCCTCTCCCGTCTCACTACACCTCTATGTCCCGCTCCATACCCCACCTGCTCCGTTACCTCCTCTCCCACCTTCGCCGCCACAGGCTCCAAGCGCTTCTCAACACGCTTGCGGGCCTGCTCCTCGTGGTGGTGGATCTGGGTTTCGTGTGGGCCACGAAACTCGCCATCGACATCGCCACGGGGCAGAGCGCCGCCCTCTCGTTGCGCGCTTCCTTCCTCCTCATCGCCGCCATCATGGCCATGCGCATAGCCCTCGTCGTGGTTTCGCGGTGGATTAAAGCCATACTCGGAGTGAAGGCGCAAAACGACATGAGGCTCAATCTCTTTTCGCACCTTCTGCGATGCAAGTGGCTCGACCTTCGCACCTACCACACGGGCAACCTCACCAACCGCATCGAGCGCGATGTCACTGATGTCGTAAACTTCTCCACCGAGACGGTGCCCTCCTTCATCACCACCGCCTGCCAGTTCATCGGCGCCTTCCTCTTCCTCTTCTGGATGGACAGCACCCTTGCCCTCATCATCGTCTGCATCCTCCCCGCCTTCATCCTCACGGGCCGCCTCTATGTCAAGAAAATGCGCCAGTTGTCGCGCGAAGCCCGCGACCTCGAGAGCGGCATCCAATCCACCATCCAGGAGACCCTCCAGCACGTCCTCGTCGTGAAGACCCTCCAGCGCGTGCACCACTTCGAACAAATCCTTTCTGGCCAGCAGCACAACCTCCACCGCTGCGTCCTGCGTCGCACGCGCTACTCTTCCATCTCCGCCACCCTCCTCAATGCCGGGTTTGCCACGGGCTACTTCGTCACCTTCGCCTGGGGAGCGGTCAGCCTCTCCGAGGGCAACATCACCTACGGCGCCATGCTCGCCTTCGTCCAGCTCGTCGGACAAATCCAAGGCCCCGTGCGCAACCTCACCCGTTTCATTCCCATTTTCATCAGTTCCTTCACTGCCGCTGAGCGTCTCATCGAACTCGAAGCGCTCCAGCGCGAAACGAAAGCCATCCCCGATGCGCGCCACCTTGCCCTCCAGTCCCCCGTCGGTCTCAAGCTCAGTGGCGTCCGTTTCCGCTACACCCCCGAGTCCCGTCCCATCATCGACGGCCTCGACTTCACTTTCGCACCGGGGACCACCACGGCCATCCTTGGCGAAACCGGTGCCGGCAAGACCACCCTCGTGCGCCTCCTCCTCTCCCTCGTCACCCCCACCGAGGGAACCATCTCTCTCATCGACCAAGCGGGCAATACCGCCCCCCTCACACCCGCCGACCGCAACCGCTTTGCCTACGTTCCGCAGGGCAACACGCTCTTTTCGGGCACCATCCGTTCGAACCTCCTCCAGGCTGACCCCGACGCCACCGAGGAAATGATGCACGAAGCGCTACGCACTGCCGCTGCCGACTTCGTCCACCGCAAGCCTCTCGGGCTTGACACCCCCTGCAGCGAATCGGGCGGCGGACTCTCCGAGGGCCAGGCCCAGCGTGTGGCCATCGCCCGTGCCCTGCTCTCGCGCGGCCAGATTTTCATCCTCGACGAGGCCACCTCTGCCCTCGACGCCGCCACCGAAAGCCGCGTACTGGAGCAGATCATGGAGAAATACCCCGACCGCACCTTCCTCATCATCACACACCGCCCCGAAGCGCTCAAATATGCCGACCGCTCCATCGAACTCTGCTGAAGCCCCGCATTCCCCGGCCTACCCCGCACGCCAATAATGAAAAATCTCCGCATCGTCGTCCAGCTCCTGCTTGTTTTCCTCATCGGCGGATACATCCTGCTGCTCGGACTCTTCAAAATCCCCTTCTGCCAGCGCGCTGTCACCCAGCTGACTGCCCAAGCGCTGTCTGATGCACTCCACACCGAAGTCGCCATCGGCGAAGTCGAGGTGGGGCTCTTCAACCGCATCCTCCTGCGCGACGTCCGCCTCGACGACCGCACGGGCCGCCCCCTGCTTGCCGCACGGGTCATTTCTGCCAAAATAGAACTCCGTTCGCTTGTCCGCCAGCAGCTCTGCCTCCGCACGGTTTCTTTGCTCGATGCCGAAGCGCGCCTCTCCAAGCCCTCCCCGGAGCAGCCCGCCAACTACCAGTTCATCCTCGATGCCCTCGCTCCCGCCGACAGCAGCAAACCTTCCAAGCCCCTCGACCTCTCCGTGCGCAGCGTCATCCTGCGCCGCATCGCCTTCAGCTACGACGAAGCCTGGCGCCCCGCCACGCCCCATCTTTTCAATCCATCCCACATCGCTCTCACAGGACTCAACGCCAACATCAGCTTGCGGCAAATCAGCGCCCAGCGCGTCCAGGTCCGCGTGCGCAGCCTCTCCTTCCACGAACAGAGCGGACTCACACTCGAAAACCTCCGCCTGAACTGTTCCGCCACGCGCCATGGTGCCACCATTCCCTTCCTCGCCATCGACCTGCCCCACTCCCGCCTCCGCCTCGAAAACCTCGAAGCCACATACCGCTGGGGCACCCAAGGCGAAGCCCTCTGGCCCACGCTCCACCTCACCGCCCATCTGCCGCGCCTCCTCGTCCACTGCGACGACCTCCGCCCCCTCCTCGGCACGAAACTCCCCGATGGCCTTCACCTCGCCCTCGAAACAAGCGGACAAGTCGCCATCACCCCCCAAAACCTCACCTACCGCGAAGCGCGTCTACACACCCCCTCGGGCGAAGTGGATGCCCGCTTCTATGTCCAAGCGACTCGCACGGGCAAGGACATCCGCGGCTTTCAAGCGCAACTCCAAAGTTTTCATGCCGAAGGACCTTTTGTCGCAGAAGTCCTCCACCAGCTTTCGCCCCACGGCGACGCCGCCCTTCCCGCCATCGTCGGCCGTCTCGGGATGGTGAATGGCGAAGCCCGCCTTGCCTACGACCCCAGCGGTGAAAGTCATCTTTCGGGCGATTTCCGCACGTCCGTGGGGCGCTTGACCGCCAGCCTCACCCAAGCCGCAGGGAATGTAAAAGGGGAAATCCAACTCGCCGATGCTGCCCCCGCAACCCTCCTCGCGCAACCCACGCTGCCCACCCTGCTCAACCTCCACAGCCGCTTCTCCTTCACCCGCGGCACCTCCTCACAGTCCTTCAGCCTTGACGCCCTGCAGGCCGCCCATTGCGAACTCCATGTGGACCAGCTCCACTATGGCAACGTGCCATACGGCGGCATCCTATTCCGTGCCGACTACGCACACGGTAAAGCCACGGGACAACTTCAGGCCACCGATCCCCACCTCGGCCTGCTGGCCCATTTCACCCTCGACGGCCCGCTCCACCGCCCCACCGCACTCCAACTCAATGCCGACCTTGCCCGCCTTGCCCCTGCCGAACTCGGCATCGCGTGGCCCCTCGGCAACGCAACCCTACGCGGCCAGATAGCCCTGCAGGCCGACAATCTCCACTCCCCACGCCCCGTGGGGCAACTTGAGCTCCGCAACCTCGGTGTACTGCAAGCCCCGCATGGCGACTACCACCTCAACGCCCTCACGGCCCGCCTCCAGCAACCCCGCGCAGACCTCCAGCGCCTCACCCTCCGCAGCGATTTCCTGGATGCAGACCTCGAAGGCCCGCCCGCTGACGGCACCTCACTGGCCCATCTGCGCCAGCTCGTCGCCCGCCTCCTGCCCGGCCTCGTCGCCGCCCCGGCCCAACTGCCGGGCGAGCCCCCCGCATGGACCGTAGATGCGCGTCTCAAGCAGACAGAACCCCTCCACCGCTTCTTCGGCACAGACCTTACCCTCGCGGGGCCCCTCCTCCTTTCGGGCACGCTCGACACGGGGCCGGGCCGCACTTCCCTCACCCTGTCCGTCCCCGGACTGGAAGCCAGCGGCCAGACCTTCGGGCCTTCCTCTCTCTACCTCGCGGGCAGCGGCAGTGACTACCATGCCCTCGTCAAGACCCGCAAGCAGTGGTCCGGCCACGACTTCGACGTGGCCCTCACCCTCCGCGCCGCAGGCGGTTACCTGCACAGCAGACTCGTCTGGAACGGACGCGGGAGCGAAGCCGCCTATCAAGGCGAGTTTGCCGCCACCACGGGTTTCCACCGCAACGCGGGTGAAC
>CAMGGA010000132.1 GCA_946055515.1 uncultured Bacteroidales bacterium | reverse complement strand
AGGAGGCCCGAAAGCGTCTGCGTGAAGTATTCGTAGAGCGGGATGGCGATGTCGTGGCCCGCGGCGCGGATGTACGACGGGCGGTTGCCCTTCTTGTACGACGCCATGAGCGTGAATTGGCTCACTACGAGGGCTTCTCCGCCCACATCGGTAAGGCTGCGGTTCATCACCCCGTCGGCGTCGTCAAAGACGCGGAGGGCGGCGATTTTGCGGCACAGCCAGTCGGCATCTTCGCGCGTGTCGGCGGCTTCGATGCCGAGAAGAATCAGGAAGCCCGGCCCGATGGCCGACTTCACCTGTCCGCCGATGCGCACCGAGGCGTGGCGGACGCGTTGGATTACTGCTCTCATTTGCGGGCAAAAGTACGATTTATTCTGTTGCAGGGTGGAGTGCACCGAACAATTTTTCGCCGCGCGCAGGGCCCAAGAGTTGTTGTAGCTCGGCCAGCGAGGCATTTTTCAACCGCTTCACGCTCTTGAATTCTTTCAGCAGCAGGGCCTTCGTGGCGGGGCCGACACCGGGCAGATGGTCGAGTTCGGAGGCAGTCTGGCGCTTCGAGCGCTTGTCGCGGTGGAATTGGATGGCGAAGCGGTGCACCTCGTCCTGCATGGCCGTGAGGGTGCGGAAGAGTTGGCTGTCCGGGGCGAGGCCCACGCTCTGCGGCGGGAAGCCGAAGAGGAGTTCGCGGGTGCGGTGGCGGTCGTCTTTCGCGAGGCCCGCAATGGGGATGTGCAGGCCCAGCTCGTCCTCCACCACGGCGCGGATGACCTCCATCTGGCCGCGGCCGCCGTCGGCGATGATCAGGTCGGGAAGCGGCTGTCCCTCCTCCTGCAGGCGCGCATAGCGGCGCCCTACGACCTCGCGCATCGACGCATAGTCGTCGGGGCCGACCACGGTGCGGATGTTGTATTTCCGGTAGTCCTTCTTGCTCGGCTTCAGTTTCTCAAACACCACGCAGGCCGCCACCGCGTCGGTTCCGCTGATGTTCGAGTTGTCGAAAAGTTCGATGCGCAGGGGCAGGCGCGGCAGTCCCAAGTCCTGCTGGATTTCCTTCATGAGGCGTGTCTGCTTCTGCTCGGGATTGAGTTTTTCAGCCTGCTTTAATCGGTCAAATCGGTACTGCTTGACGTTCAGCCGCGAGAGTTCGAGCAGCTTCTTCTTGTCCCCTTTCTGCGGGATGGTCTGCGTGGCCATCTCCTCGGGAATGTCCACCTCGAAGGGCACGACGATTTCCTTCGACTGGCTGCCGTAGCGCTCCCGCATCTCGATGATGCCCAGCGTGAGCAGTTCGCGGTCCGTCTCCTCCAGCTTCTTCTTGTACTCAAAGGTAAAGGCTTGGTTGATACAGCCGTTCGTCACGTGGAGATAGTTGATGTAGGCCACTTTTTCCTCGCTCTCGATGTGGAACACGTCGATGTTGTGGAGCACGGCCGACACCACCTCGCTCTTCGCCTTGAACCGCTCGATGAGTTCGTAGCGCTGTTTGATGGTCTGCGCCTCCTCGAAGCGCAATTCCGCCGCCAAAGCCACCATTTCATCGCGCATTTTCCGCTGCACCTCGGCCGTATTGCCCTTCAGTATCTCCTTGCACGCCTCGATGGAGCGGAGGTAATCCTCGCGCGACTGCTTGCCCACGCAGGGCCCCTTGCAGCGGTGGATGTGGTAGTCCAGACACACCTGATACTTCCCCTGCATCACCCCCTCCTGCGTCATGGCCGTGTGGCAGGGGCGCGGCTGGTAGAGATCGCGGCAGAGGTCGAGCAGCGCGTACATCGTGGGCACGTGGCTGTACGGCCCGAAATAGACCGCCCCGCGCTTGCCCCGCTGTCGCGTCTTGAAGATGCGCGGCAAATACTCCGTGGTCACCGCGATGCTCGGGTACGTCTTGTCGTCCTTGAGCAGCACGTTGTAGTGCGGCTTGTAGCGCTTGATGAGGTTGTTCTCGAGCAGCAGCGCGTCCTCCTCCGTTTTTACCACCACGTAGCGGATGTCGCAGATGTGCGCCACGAGCAGGCGCGTCTTGCGCGTCTGCTGCTCCTTGTTGAAGTAAGAGCTGACGCGCCGCTTCAGGTTTTTCGCCTTGCCGACGTAGATGATTGTCCCGCTTTCATCGAGATATTGGTAACAGCCCGGCGTTTCGGGAAGGTTATTGACGATGCCCTTGAGGTAGACTGCGGTTTCTTCTTTGCTGCGCATAGGGGAAAGGATTAGGGAAAAAATACGTTGGATGCGGCGTTTTCTTTCGTAGAAGGCGGCGCGAGGCTGCCCGCCGCGGGAACAGAAAACCGCCCTGCGCGGACAGGCTTGCTGTCGGCGCAGGGCGTAAGACAAATTAGTCGAAGAGTGTGAGCAGCGTCGTGAGGTCCACGTCCGGGCCGAGAAATTCGCGACCCTTGAGTCCTTCCATGCGCAGCTCGATGAGGCAGTTGATGAGCGTCTGCTTCGGGTGGAAACTCTCCACGAGGTCGTAGGCCGCTTTCATCGAGCCTCCCGTGGCGAGGAGGTCGTCGTGGATGAGCACCACGTCGTCCGATGAAATCGCATCGGAATGGATTTCGATGGTGTCCACGCCGTATTCTTTCTGGTAGGAAGCCTGGCACGTTTCGGCGGGGAGTTTGCCCGGCTTGCGCGCCATCACGAAGCCCGCCCCGAGGCGGTCGGCCAGCATGGCGCCGACTACGAACCCGCGGCTCTCGATGCCGACAATCTTCGTGATGCCCTTGTCAGCGTAAATCCGCACGAGTTCATCGAGCATTTCTCGTACGCAGGCCGGATTCTTGTAGAGCGTGCTCACATCTTTGAAATGGATGCCTGGTTTGGGGAAATCGGGCACGTTTCGCAGGTTTTGTAACAACAATTCGGTATTCATATTCGTTTGAGTTTGAGATAGAATGGTAGGGTTTGTTTCACGTGAAACGCGAACCACAAAGCGCTGAAACGGGTCAAAAAGGCCCTTTTCAACGTCCTGGGGTGCGGTTTGGGTTAAAGCCTTACTTTAAGTGAACAAGAGAGGTGGCCCTGCAGAAAGGCGAAGTCGGGAAATCGGTAACAGCGAGCGCGGCTATCGTCCCATGAGCACGAGCAGCACACTGATGTCGCTGGGCGACACGCCGGGGATGCGTCCGGCTTGTGCCAAAGTTTCGGGATCGATGGCTTCGAGCTTTTGGCGCGCCTCCGTGCTCAGCTGCGTGATGGTGGCGTAGTCGAAACGGCCGCGTATCTTGATGTCCTCCAATCGCTGCATCTTGTCGGCCAAGGCCCGCTCGCGTGCGATGTAGCCGTGGTACTTCATTTCGATTTCCGCCGCTTCTATCGTCTCTTCCGCGTCCGAAGCAATGCGTGAGAGGAAGGCGCCGAAATCCGTGACCTCCTCGGCGAGGTTCGCCAAAGAGATTTGCGGCCGGTTGATGAGGTCGAAGAGTTTGCAGCCACCTTGGAGCGGGGTGGTGCCGATGCGTTCGAGGAAGGGGTTGATGCGCGGCGCCTTGATGGGGAAGTTGCGGCAGAAATCCACGATTCCATCGATGTGCGCCTTCTTCGCCTCGAAGCGCGTGCGGCGTTCTTCCGAACAAAGCCCGAGGCGGATGGCGTGGGGCGTGAGGCGTACGTCGGCGTTGTCCTGCCGCAGCAGGATGCGGTACTCCGCGCGCGACGTGAACATACGGTAAGGCTCGTCCACCCCTTTCGTGACCAAATCATCGATGAGTACGCCGATATAGGCTTCGTCGCGGCCGAGCGTGAACGGCGCGCCGCCGCTGCACTTCAGCGCGGCGTTGATGCCCGCCACGATGCCTTGGCCCGCAGCCTCTTCGTAGCCCGTCGTGCCGTTTACCTGTCCCGCGAGGAACAGGCCGTCGATTTTCTTCGTTTCCAACGTGTGGTGGAGTTGGGTAGGGTCGAAGAAATCGTACTCTATCGCGTAGCCCGGACGGTAGACGCGGATGTCGCGGAAGCAAGGCATTTTCTTCAAAGCCTCGATTTGCACATCCATCGGCAGGCTCGATGAAAAGCCGTTGAGGTAGAGTTCGTTCGTGTCCAGCCCTTCGGGTTCGAGGAAGAGCGGGTGGTGGTCGCGGTCGGGGAAGGTGACAATCTTGGTTTCAATGCTGGGACAGTAGCGCGGGCCGATGCTTTGTATCTGCCCGTTGTAGAGCGGAGAATCCGCCAATCCACCGCGCAAAACGGCGTGAACCTCCGCGTTGGTCTCGCAGGTCCAGCA
>CAMGGA010000131.1 GCA_946055515.1 uncultured Bacteroidales bacterium | reverse complement strand
CAAAAGAAAATCCTGCGGCTTTTCTTTTGCACAGCTCTCGCCTTGCACTATCTTTCCAGAAAATAGGCTGCGGCTCGGCTGTGCAAAAGAAAATCCTGCGGCTTTTCTTTTGCACAGCTCTCGCCTTGCACTATCTTTGCAGACCGCAAAACAACATTCCATACGCATGACTATCGCTAACGCAAACAAAGTGGCCATCAACTCACTGGCACTCTACGTGAACATGGTGGTGACCATGGGCGCTACCTTGCTCGGCACACGCTTCGTGCTCCAGGCGCTGGGGCGCGACGACTATGGTATCTATGCCCTGATTGCGAGCATGGTGGCACTGTTTTCGTTTCTCAACATCGCCATGGCGGCGGCGACACAACGCTACCTGTCGTTTGCCATGGGCGAACAAAAAGACGAGGACCTCCACGCTATCTTCTACGGCAGTGTGCTCATCCACTTGCTCATCGCCGCGGGGGTGGCGGCTGTGTTGCTCGTGGGCGGAAGCATCGCCGTGGAACATGGCCTTGAAATTGCACCCGATATGCGCGGGGCGGCTCACGTGGTGCTCTGGTGCGTGACGGGCGGACTGGTGGCTACCATCCTCGCCGTGCCGAACGAGGGGACGATGAATGCCCACGAGGACATGGTGGCGGTGGCGCTCATCAACATGACGGAGGCCCTGCTGAAACTGGGGGCAGCGGTGGCGGTGCTCTTCGTCGACTCGCACCAACTGGAATGGTATGCAGCACTCATCATGGGGGCACAGATTTTCTCTTTCTTGGCCAAACGGTCGTATTGCCTGAGGCACTACGCGGAGACGCACTTCCGCTTCCACCGGCCAAAGGACTGGACCTTGCTGCGGGAGATGCTGGCCTTCGCGGGCTGGAACTTCATCGGCACGGGCTGCAACATGGCCCGCTACCAGGGTACGGCCATCCTGCTCAACCTCTTTTTCGGCCTCGTGGTGAACGCGGCCTACGGCGTGGCGCAGCAGGTGAATGGCTTCCTGGTGTTTTTCGCGGGCAGCATCGTGCGGCCGCTCCGGCCCCGCCTCATCAAGTGTGAGGGCGCGGGCGAACACGACCGCATGATTGAACTGGCTTTCACCACAGGTCGCGTGACGTTTCTCATGCTCCTGCTGGTGTTTTTTCCCTTGGCATTCCACTTGCCCTACGTGCTGGGCCTCTGGCTCCACGAGGTGCCCGAGAAGACGGACTTGTTCTGCCTGGGCTTCCTGCTCATCGTGCTCATCAACCAATCGACAGTGGGCCTGAACCTGGCGCTGGAGAGCGTGGGACGCATCCGGCGGGTGCAACAGGTGTGCGGCACCCTGCACCTGGCTTCGCTGCCGCTCGGCCTGCTGTTCTTCTATCTGGGCTTTCCCGCGGAGAGCATTCTCTACGCGATTATCGGGGAAGAACTGCTCTGCATCGGACTGCGACTGCGCATTGCGCAAAAGGATGCGGGCGTGCCTATCGGGGCCTGCGTGCGCACCATGCTGCTGCCGCAATGGCTCACGGCTGCCACGGGGCTGGCACTGGCCTGGACGGTCCACGCGGCGCTCTCGCTGCTCCCGCTTTCGGCGGGAATGGCCTTCGGCGTCGAACTCTTCCTGCTGCCCGCCCTCACCGCCGCTCTCGGCTACGGGCTCTGCCTGCAGGCCACGGAACGCGCATGGGTGAAGCGGCTGCTGCACCTCCACGAAGCCCGCCCCTGACACCGCCCGACAGCCTCGCCCCGCGGGCCGCCCACGGGCCGGACTGCTTTGGAGCAAATAATTTTGCCCATTCAAAATAAAGGCATACCTTTGCAGCGAATTTAAATGAAAGGTGAAGTAAGAAAGGATTCCGCCTGCCCCGACGCACACGGAGTTCTTTCGGCTTTTTTTGCTACTACCTCACCCAACCCTTATTAACCGAATTACAAAACATCCTTACATAATGGCTTACATGACTCAAGAGGGCTACGACAAAATGGTGGCCCAACTCCGACACATGGAAACAATCGAACGCCCCGCGGCCTCGGCGGCCATCGCGGAAGCACGCGACAAGGGCGATCTCTCCGAAAACAGCGAATACGACGCTGCCAAGGAGGCTCAGGCTATGCTTGAAATGAAAATCAACAACCTCAAGGCTGTCATCGCCGAAGCGAAGATCATCGACGCCACGAAGCTGCGCAGCGATGTGGTGCAGATTCTCTCCACGGTGGAAATGAAGAACGTGAAGAACGGCATGGTGATGAAATACACCATCGTGAGCGAAAGCGAAGCGAACCTCCGCGAGGGCAAAATCTCCAGCACCACGCCCATCGCACAGGGCTTGCTCGGCAAGAAGGTGGGCGACGTGGTCGACGTGAAAATCCCGCAAGGCACCATCCAGCTCGAAATCCTCAACATCTCGGTTGGGTAAGTCTCACCCCAGGGCCTGCACGCAGGCCCCCAATGCTCGTTGCACCATGACTATCTTCTCTAAAATCGTGAAGGGCGACATCCCTTCCTACAAATGTGCCGAGAACGAAGAGTTCTACGCTTTTCTCGACATTGCCCCGCTGGCACAGGGCCACACGCTCGTTGTGCCCAAACGCGAGGTGGACTATTTCTTCGACCTCACCGACGAGGAACTGGCCCGCATGATTGTCTTCGCCAAACGCGTGGCTGCCGCCATCAAGCAGGCTTTCCCCTGCCGCAAGGTGGGCATGGCCGTGCTCGGCCTGGAGGTGAACCACGCCCACATCCACCTCGTGCCGCTCCAGTCGGAGGGCGACATGGATTTCCGCAAGGACAAGCTCCAGCTCAGCGCCGAAACGATGCAGGAAACGGCCCGGCGCATCCTCGCCGCCTTCGAGGCGTAAGCCCCGGCCGAGGAATATAGGAAACAAAAAATCTTGGAAGAACGCCGCTCGCGGCCTGTTCTTCCAAGATTTTTTTGTTTGGTGAATGGTGCTGCCCGCTTCAGTCGAACACCTTGAAGCTGTAACCCTGCGAAAGCAGCCATTCGATGGCGCGGGGCAGGGCGTAGAGGAGCTTGTCGTGGCTCTTCAGCGAGTCGTGGAAGGTGATGATGCTGCCCGGGCGGGCGTATTTGCGCACATTGAGGAGCACGTCGCGCCCGTTGAGGCGGGTGGAATAGTCGCGGGTGACGAGGTCCCACATGACCACGCGGTAGCGCTGCTTCACCATGATGTACTGCTCCCACTTCATCCAGCCGTGGGGCGGACGGAAGAGGTCTGTCTGGAGATAGACGTTGGCCTTGTCCACATTGCGGAGGTAGGAGGAGATGCCGTGGCGCAAGCCGCCGATGTGGTTGAACGAGTGGTTGCCGAGGCGGTGGCCGCGCGACTTCACCATTTCAAATTCGGCGGGATGCTTGCGGATGTTGTCGCCGACCATGAAGAAGGTGGCCTTGATGCCGTAGTGGTCGAGCACGTCTAAGACCCAAGGCGTCACCTCGGGGATGGGTCCGTCGTCGAAGGTGAGATAGACGGCCCGCTCGTCCGCCGGCATGCGCCAGAGGGCATGGGGGTAGAGCCAACGGAGGAATTTGGCAGGTTGCTCGATAATCACGTGGGTGGATGGGGGATATGTTATTGGAGAAAAGGGGAAGCCCTTCTGCGGCAGCGTCTACCGGCAGAACGGCTTCCCCGATGTTTTTTCTCGCACTATTGCTGCATCTGGCTCTGGTAGGTCTCAAAGCCAAGGGCGAACGCTTCGGTGCGTGAGATGTTGTCAATGCGCTTCTGGTAAACGGCATACTGCGCCGCATCGCTTTCCATCAGCGACCTGCTGGCCTCGATGATACTCATCACCACGAAGTAGGTGGTGCGGCGATAGGTCTGGATGTGTGCCGAACCGAGCGAGTTGAGGTAGGTCAGGTACTTCAGGTCGTAGTCGAGCACCTCCTTGGCCACGCGGGCAGCCTCCTTCTTGTTGCCTGCTTCGAGCCAGAGCATGGAGAGCTGCGACTCGTCGTCGGTGTAGGGGATGGTGGTGGCGGGGAGTTCCTCTTCGCACTTCTGGAGCACCTTCAGCGCGCGGGCCTTGTCGCCCTTGCGGAGCAGGTTGCTGGCCAGCGTGGTGAACATGCGGCGGTGCGTCTGGCACATGCGGCCTACGGTCTCGTCGAGGTAGATGCCCGGCTGCTTCACGTTGCCGAACTTGAAGCGCGTCATCATGTTTTTGTACATCAGCTCGCTGTCAATCATGCCCATCTGGCCGAAGTTGAACGGCGTGATGCGGTAAGCCAAG
>CAMGGA010000130.1 GCA_946055515.1 uncultured Bacteroidales bacterium | reverse complement strand
GAAGAGTTTACCACGTAGTCTATCTTCGAGCCTTGGGCACGGTGGTGCTGGAAGTTGTGGATGTGGCCGGCCACATAGAGGTCCACGTGGTGGCGGCGCAGGATGGGGTCGAGCCGCTTCTGGAGGTCGGTGCGTTCGCCAGTGTCCTTGCCCGTGACGGCATAGATGGGATGGTGGCCGATGACTACCACCCACTGTTCCTTGGCCGCGGTGAGCACGCTGTCTACCCAGGCCAGCTGGCGCTCATCGTCCTGCACGGCAGCATCGGGGTACTGGTCCTGCTCCTTGCGGTAGCGAGAAATGAGCGGCGTGGTGTCGAGCAGCACGAAGCGGATGCTCACGCCCTTTTTCGTATAAGTCTTTGTGTAGTAGCGGGCGGGCATTTCCCAGCGGCGCGAAACGTGGGTGTAGTCGAGCACGGCCTGGGTGTTGCCGCGGTACTCGTGGTTGCCCAGTATGGGGTGCCAGGGTATCATGAGTTCGGGGTGGGCATAAACCAGCTCGAAGTTCGTTGTCCAGAGCGGGTCGGCGGTGGAGGCTACACCGTCGAAGTGGTGAACGTCGCCCGCGGCAAAGACGCATTCGGGACCGACCACATCGGCCATCTGGCCCATCAGTTCGGCCAGGGGGCGCTGCTCGTAGTAGCCGTTGCGCCCGAGGTCGTTGACAATGAAGAAGGTGAGCGGACCTTTCAGCGCTTTCCAACCCGCAGCATCCTGCGCAAGGAGCGACGGGCAGACGAGGAGGAGGAGGAGGGAGAAGAGAATTTGTTTCATTGAGAAGTACATATTATATATAAATAAGGGGTTAATGCGGGTGCAAAGTTGGGCGGCGGGCATTGCCCCGAAGCTACATTTGTTTGAAGAAATTGTTACGTTGTACGGGGCCGCGGAATTGTAGCGGCAATGTAACAGAAGGGAAAAAGCGTTGTAACACGGGCCCTCTACTTTTGCAGCATCAAAACCGACACAATCCGATTTCTGTATGAACAAAACTACGCTGACGGTTCTGTCCGTCCTGATGACAGCCGGCTCGGTCCACGCCGCCGAAGCCCTGATCCCCTCCTCCGTTAGAATGGCCGAAGTGTCCGTATGCTTAGAAAGCACTCCCGCCACCTACCCGTCCGACCCCGTCTCGCCCACCGCAGCCCGCCTCGGTGCCGTGAGCGGCACCATCAGCGATGCCGACGGCCTGGCCCTGCCCGGTGCGCTCGTGGAAATCGAAGCACTCAAGGTGAAAGCCGTGAGCGATGCCGAAGGACGCTTCAAGCTGGCCAACCTGAAGCCGGGCTCCTACAAGCTCCGCGTGCGCTACGTGGGCTACACGCCCCTGGAAGTGACCGCGGAGGTGAAGGCGGGCCATACGGCCGAACTTCACCTCGAACTCCACGACGGCACCACGCTGGGCGAAGCCGAGGTGCGGGGCAGCTTCACGGGACAGGCCAAGGCCATCAACACACAGAAGAACAACCTCAACGTGACGAACGTGGTGAGCGCCGACCAGGTGGGCAAGTTCCCCGACTCGAACATCGGCGACGCGCTGAAGCGCATCCCGGGCATCAACGTGCAGTATGACCAGGGCGAAGCGCGCTTCGGACAGGTACGCGGCACCTCGGCCGACCTCAGCAGCGTGACCATCAACGGCAACCGTGTGCCTTCGGCCGAAGGCGACACGCGCAACGTGCAGCTCGACCTCATCCCCGCCGACATGATCCAGATGGTGGAGGTGAACAAGGTGGTGACGCCCGAAATGGATGCCGATGCCATCGGCGGCAGCATCAACCTGGTGACGAAAAACTCGCCCTACAAGCGTTTCCTCACGGCCACCGTGGGCTCGGGCTGGAACTGCGTGAGCGAAAAACTGAACCTCAACCTGGGCCTCACCTACGGACAGCGCTTCTTCGACAACCGCCTCGGCGTGATGCTGGCGGCCTCGTACCAGAACTCGCCCGCAGGTAGCGACAACGTGGAGTTTGTCTGGGACAAGGACGTGAACACGGGCAAGGTAACTATCACGGACTACCAGCTGCGACAGTACTTCGTGACCCGCGAACGCCAGAGCTACTCTGCCGCTCTTGACTTCAAAATCAACAAGAACAACACGCTGAACTTCAAGGGTATCTTCAACAACCGCAACGACTGGGAGAACCGCTACCGACTCACGCTGAAGGACTTCAACATGGACGGCGACGACTGCGTGGAAAACGGCAAGGCCACCGTGCGCATCCAGACGAAGGCGGGCACCCCCGACAACCGCAACGCCCGACTGGAACGGCAGCGCACCATGGACTTCACCCTCGGCGGCGAACACCTCTTCGGCCCGCTGAGCATGGACTGGAGCCTCAACTATGCACAAGCCTCGGAATACAGACCCAACGAACGCTACATCGACTACCAGCTGAAGAAACAGAAGTTCGACCTGGACCTCTCGGACGAACGCTGGCCCATCGCCACGCCGCAGGAGGGATCGACCTTCACGCTGAGCGACCAGTTCTCGCTGAAGGAACTCACCGAACAGCAGGAGGACATCATGGAACGCGACCTCAAGGCCAAGGTGGACTTCAAGCTGCCCCTCAGCCACGGCCTCTATGGCAACAAACTCTCCTTCGGTGCCAAGGTGGTGCGCAAGAGTAAGGAGAAGGTAATCGACTTCTACGAATACACGCCCCTCGACGAGGATGCCTTCAACGCCGCTTCCTTCGCCGCAGCCACCAACCAGACGCGCTCCAACTTTATGCCGGACAACAACTACCAGGTGGGCTCCTTCGTCAGCAAGGAATATGTGGGAAGCCTCGACCTCAACGATCCTACACGCTTCGAAAAGGAACAGGTAGCAGAAGAACTGGCCACAAACTACAAGGCCTACGAAACGGTGAGCGCGGGCTACCTCCGCTTCGACCAGCAGCTGGGCGAGAAGGTGGAGGCCATGGTGGGCCTGCGCGTAGAGAACACGCACGTGCGCTACAGGGGCAGCCAGTACGACGCGGTGGCCGACCAGACGACACGCACGAACTACCAGAGCGACAACTACCTCAACGTGCTGCCCTCGGTGCTCGTGAAGTGGGAACCCGTCAGCGACCTGAAGGTGCGCGGCGCATTCACCAACACCATTGCCCGCCCAAAGTATTCGGCCCTGGCCCCGAACATCAGCATCGACCGCAACGACAACGAAATCACGCTCGGCAACCCGGCACTCAAACCGACCATCAGCTTCAACTTCGACCTCAACGCGGAATATTATTTCAAGAGCATCGGCCTCGTGAGCGGCGGCGTGTTCTACAAGCGCGTGAACGACATCATCGTTGACCAGACACTGCGCAACTACACGTGGAACGGCAATGTATACACAAAGTTCTGCCAGCCACGCAACTCGGGCAACGCAGACTTGCTCGGCGTGGAGGTGGCCTTCCAGCGCGACTTCGGCTTCATCGCCCCGGCCCTCAAGTGTCTCGGCATCTACACGAACTATACCTATACATACTCGCGCGTACGGAACTTCAACGTGGAGGGCCGCGAGAACGAGAAGGGCCTGCGCATGCCGGGCTCGCCCGAACACACGGCCAACGCTTCGCTCTTCTTCGAGAAATGGGGCCTCAACGCCCGCTTGAGCTACAACTTCGCTTCGGCCTTCATCGACGAAATGGGTGCCTCGGCCTTCTACGACCGCTACTACGACAAGGTGAACTACCTGGACCTGAACCTGAGCTATACCTTCGGCCGCGACTTCAAGACGACGGTCTATGCCGAAGCAGTCAATCTGCTCAACCAGCCGCTCCGCTACTACCAGGGCACCAGCTCACGCACCATGCAAAGCGAACACTACGGCACACGCTTCAACGCCGGCGTAAAGATAAAACTCTGAGTATCTGAGATTAGGAGAAGGCGGCAACCGTTTGCAACATGCACATGCGGACTGGTTGCCGCCATTATTTGTGGACCTACCTTTCCTTCGCTGACGCACTGCCACTGCGCTATCTTTAAGCAATGATACCTTCCGAACATGTGTTTACCCTTCAGCCCCGTTTCGTTTATACCTGATTTCCAATGACTAACGAGGGGAGGACGAAGGGTTGAAACACTATTTGAAGGATTGTAAATAAGAATAGGAAAGGGTGCGGCGATGCAAGAAGTTGAAAATAGTTTGAAAATAATTGGCCGAACATTTGGAGGATAAAGAAATATGCCGTACTTTTGCACCGCTTTCCAAGAGAAACACGGGCGCTTAGCTCAGCTGGTTCAGAGCGTCTGCCTTACAAGCAGAGGGTCGGCGGTTCGAATCCGTCAGCGCCCACCAAGTTTAAACAACGCGTTTCTCGAAGAAAGAAAGTTTGCCCGGGCGCTTAGCTCAGCTGGTTCAGAGCGTCTGCCTTACAAGCAGAGGGTCGGC
>CAMGGA010000129.1 GCA_946055515.1 uncultured Bacteroidales bacterium | reverse complement strand
CTCGGCGAAGCCTTCTGCGGCTACGGCGACTACTTCAACGGCCACCAGGACGACAACGCCATCTGCTACCTCACCCTGGCCAACCGGCTCATCCACGAGGTCAAGCCCACGGCCATCACCATTGCCGAAGAGGTCAGCGGCATGCCCGGCCTCGCCGCACCCTTCAAGGATGGCGGTTACGGATTCGACTACCGCATGGCCATGAACGTCCCCGACTATTGGATCAAGACCATCAAGGAACTCCGCGACGAAGACTGGAAGCCCTCCTCCATCTTCTGGGAAGTGACCAACCGCCGTGCCGACGAGCGCACCATATCCTACTGCGAGAGCCACGACCAAGCCCTCGTGGGCGACAAGACCATCATCTTCCGTCTCATCGACGCCGACATGTACTGGCATTTCCGCAAGGGCGACGAGAACGGCACCGTTCACCGCGGCATCGCCCTCCACAAGATGATTCGCCTTGTCACCGCCTCCACCATCAATGGCGGCTATCTCAACTTCATGGGCAACGAATTTGGCCATCCCGAGTGGATTGACTTCCCGCGTGAGGGCAACGGCTGGAGCTACAAATATGCCCGTCGTCAGTGGAACTTGGTAGACAACAAAGACCTCTGCTACCACTACCTGGGCGATTTCGACCGCGACATGATCCACCTCTTGCGCACGTTCGCAGACATTCGCAAGTTCCCCGTTCAGGAAATCTGGCACAACGACGGCGACCAAGTATTGGCCTACGCCCGCGGCCCGCTCGTGTTCGTCTTCAACTTCTCGCCCGTCCGTTCCTACGAAGGTTACGGCTTCATGGTACCCGAAGGAGCCTACGATGTCGTGCTCAACACCGATGCACCCGCCTACGGCGGCAACGGTTTGGCCGACGACAGTGTGCGCCATTTCACCAACTTCGACCCCCTCCTCAAGCGCGACGGCAAGGGTTGGCTGAAGCTCTATCTCCCCGCACGTTCCGCAGTGGTGTTGCGCCGTGCCGAAGAGAAGAAAGAATGACCTTTTCAAGTTTCGGAACGTTCCAAAACTTGAAGGTTATAAGTTTAAGGTCGCTTCGCTCCCAGGGTTATAGGTTTATAGCGCAACAGATTTGCTGTGCAAAGTCATCTGTAAGTCACTTTATAACCTCATAACCTGCGCGAAGCACACACCTCATAACCTCCGAATCTTAGAAAGGAGCAGACAGGAAGCGTTTCTTGTCTGCTCCTTTCCATTTCGGCCTGAGAACTTGTTTATTTGGGGGAACTTCCTCCTTTCGCTTCCCTCTTGCACTTACCGTCAGTCCAACACGATTACCCATTTAATATAATGTATTGCGTTTTGGGGAGTAAGGCAAAAGAGAAAACAGGAAGAAAAAAGACGAGAGGGGAGTTCCTGTGGAGTTCACAAGAAATCAAAGCGAAAATTTGTCCAATCCCTGCTTTACTGTATTTTTGCACCTACAATCCATCTGAAACGATTATGCATACAAATTATTCCAAAGCGATGAAGCTCTTTCTCTCCATAGCGCTCGCGGCGGGTACGGCTGCACCGCTGCACGCGCAGACTGAGGTGAAACCTTACCTGCCAGGGGTGACGGCCGAGGGGATCACGTATTTCCTGCCACAAACGAAGCTTTGCGTGGTGGTGAAGGCGACCAGGAAGCACTATGCGCCGGGTGAGTATGCCGACTTTGCGCAGCGCTTCCTCCGGCTGAACGAGGTGGTGCAACAGGCGTACGATGTGTGGACGCTCGACAACGTGGAACTCCTGACTTACGGCGCGGCCGACCCTTCCAAGGCGTTCACCATCAAGTTGAACCCGAAGACGGCTGCTCCCCTGGTGAGCCTCACACCCGACGGCAGACTGCTCTGCGTCAATGCTTCCTCGGACTGGAAAGATATGCCCCTCCCCACTCCACAACAGGAACGGCTCGAAGAGGTGGGAACGGAGTCGGACAACTACAAAACGCAGGAAATTCTCCGTGCCGGCAGCAAGGCCAAAATGGCAGAACTGACCGCAGCGGAAATCTATGACATCCGCGACAACCGCAACTTGCTCTCTAAAGGGCAGGCTGATTTCATGCCTAAAGATGGTGAACAGCTGCGGCTCATGCTTCAGAATCTGGATGAACGCGAGCAGGCGCTGCTGCATCTCTTTACGGGAAGCGTGACGACGGAGCGCTTCACAAAGGTTTACGAACTGACGCCTTCGCCCGGGCTGGGCAGGACGGCTCTTTTCGGCTTCTCGAAATATTTGGGTTTTGTGTCGCCCGACGATCCCGCGGGCGTGCCTGTGGAAATCGCCCTGAACGACCTGACTCCGCCTGCGCCGCAACCTGCGGAAACGGAGAAAGACAAGAAGGCGAAGGAAGTGCTGGACCTGCGCTATGTGGTGCCCGGCTCGGTGGAGGTGACTGCTTCCTACGGAAGTCAGACACTGGCAAAGGCCACTTTTCCCATGGCGCAGTATGGCCGTGTGGAACACCTTGGCGGCGAACTCTTCAACAAGAAGTTCACGACGCACGTTTGGCTCTCGCCACTCACGGGGGGCGTGGAGAAAATCGATGCAGTGAAACCCGAATAAATCCCTTTTTTTACAATGGAACGACGCAAGGAAGAGGCACTCGGCGATGTCATTCTGCGCTACCTCCGCCTCTCGGGGCTGGAAACGCCTTTGGCAGAGCACCGGTTGGTAGAAGCTTGGCCCGAGGTTGCAGGCGAGGCTTTGGCCAGCCACACGGCAGAGGTGTTCCTGCGCGGTCAGGTGCTCTATGTGCGCCTCAGTCTGCCTGCTGCACGCACGATGCTCACGCTCCATCGGGATGCGCTGGTGCATGCGCTGAACGAGAAGGCGGGAGCGCGGCTTATCCACGACATTCGTTGTGTGTGAGTCCGGCAGGGTGGTCCTGCTGCGTCCCGGGGCATGGAACCCCGCCCCGCTTTCCCTGATACTTGCTCCCCCCTTGGGGGCTTGCTTGGGAGGTTGTGGCATGTCGTGTCCCTGGCGGCGTGTTTGCTTCATCCCCTCTTCCATTCCCTATTACAACGATCCATGGCCTACTCTGAAGTAAATCTGATTGGACTGACGCACGGTCCAGAAATGCACGAGGCTTTCATCTTGGTGTTCGAGGTGAAGGAAACGCAGCGCATTGTCCCGATTTTCGTCGAAAAAGAGGGTTTTGAAATGGTGGAAGCGGCCCTTCAGTCGGAGAATTACGCGCCCGTAAGGTTGATGCATTTGCTGGCGCGGCGGCTGATGCTTGTTCCGCAAAGGATGCGCATGCTGAAACCTGTTGAGGGTGGCACGTCGGCCTTGGTGAATTACAGCAGGGGCGAAGAGGAAATTTCGCTTTGTGTCCCAATATGTGAGGCTGTGGTGTGGGCCCTGCATTGCGGTGTGCCGATGGTGATTTCGAATGACTACATCCGTGCTTTTTCGCGTATGTCGTCCGACACGCATGCGGTGAAGGTGCCCGTGGAGGGTATGCCTACCAAACTCCTGCAGGAGGCGCTTGCCAGCGCGGTCGAGGCCGAGAACTTCGAATTGGCTTCACGGCTGCGCGACGAGTTGAACCAGAGATAATGATTGACCCGCAATAACAATTTGACACGCATCTCTGCGATGAAAGAGTTTCACCTTTTTTATGCCCCCCAACTCCCTGACGGACCGTTTGAACTGCCCGCCGAGGAGGCTTCGCACGCTGTGAGGGTGCTGCGAATGAAGGAGGACGACGAGCTCCTCCTGACCAACGGGCGGGGGGCTTTCTTTGAAGCCCGGCTGACCCTGGCCTCGCCCAAGCATTGTTCCTTTGAATTGCTGCGCCAATGGGACGACCCGAAGCCTTGGAAGGGGTCGATCACGGTGGCTGTGGCTCCGACCAAGAACATGGACCGCATGGAATGGTTCGTGGAGAAGGCTACGGAAATCGGTTTCGACCGCCTCGTGCTCCTGCAGTGCGACCATTCGGAGCGCCGCACCGTGAAGACGGAACGCCTCGAGAAGGTGACGGTGGCAGCCATGAAGCAGAGCCACAAAGCCTACAAGCCTGCCATCGTTGAAATGCTGCCGCTCCGTCAATTCCTCGAACAAACCCCGACCTCAGACGCCCGCTTTATAGCGCACTGCTTTGAGCCCGATGAAGACAGTGCAACCCAGAGCCCTGCTTGCCATCTCTCGCAGCGGAACTTCCTGACCGATCTGTTGCAGCCAGAGGCCGATGCCGTAGTGCTCATTGGCCCTGAAGGTGACTTCTCCCCACGGGAAATTGAAACTGCACTGAATTTGGGGTGGCGCCCCGTGAGTTTGGGTGAAAGCCGACTGCGCACAGAAACGGCAGCGCTTGTAGCCGTACACCTCATGCGCTTGTCGAAACGTTCTTAAAAGTGCGTTTTTCCCAGACACTTTCGGCTGCGCTCGGCTGAGTG
>CAMGGA010000128.1 GCA_946055515.1 uncultured Bacteroidales bacterium | reverse complement strand
CCTTTGGCCAGTGATGGCCGTGCGAGTTCGAGTCTCGCTTCGAGCACAAAGATTTTGCGCAGCAAGTTCCACGGAATTTGCTGCGCTTTGTTGTATATCCTCCCCCCGCCCTTGCCATTTTCTTGGCGCCGATGCCATCCAGGCGCAGGCACCCGCCGCGAACACACACAAGAAATGCAGAAGAATGTTTGGACTCATCAAGAAAAAAAATGCACTTTTGCAGATGTGAACGCAAAAGCGCCTCGATACGCAAAAGAAGTTAGCATGAAATATCCTATTGGCATCCAAACATTTGAAAGGATCATCAGCGAGGGTTATGTCTATGTAGACAAGACTGCTCTTGTCCATAAGATGGCAACTGAGGGAAGCATCTATTTTCTCAGTCGCCCTCGCCGCTTCGGCAAGAGTCTGCTACTCTCCACCTTGGACAGCTACTTCAGCGGCAAGAAGGAATTGTTCAAAGGGCTGGCCATAGAGCAGTTGGAGACAGAGTGGAAGAATTACCCCGTATTGCGTCTTTCCTTCGCCACTTCCAACTTTGTGATGCCCAACGTGCTGGAGGAGTCGATCGCGTTGTTTCTGCGCAATTACGAGCAACGATACGGACTGACCTCGACAACGAAGGATTTGGGCCTGCGCTTTAGGGAGCTGATACGTGGTGTGCACGAAAAGACGGGAATGAAGGTGGTGGTGTTGATTGATGAGTATGACAAGCCACTGCTTGACGTGTTGGACCAGGAGATGCTTACATACGCAGACGGGCAGGGACGCGCACACACCTTAGAAGACCACAACCGGAATTTGCTGAAGGGGTTCTACGGTGCTTTCAAGGATGCCGACGCGCACCTGCGCTTTGTCCTGCTCACGGGTGTGACAAAGTTCTCGCAGATAAGCGTGTTCAGCGGGTTCAACCAACCCAAAGACATCAGTTCGGACAAGGACTACGAGCCCCTCTGCGGCATCACGAAAGAGGAGATGCTGAGCGTCTTCGAGGAACCGATAAGCAAATTGGCAAACTGCTACAATGTGTCATACGACGAAATGGTTAGACTTCTGTCGCAAAAATACGATGGTTACCATTTCGGCAAGAAGATGGTGGACATCTTCAATCCATACAGCCTGCTCAACTGTTTTAGCAGCCAAGAGTTGCGCGACTACTGGTTTGCCTCTGGCACACCGACCTATCTCATCCGCCTACTCTCGCGCGACAGCGAGCATATCAACGAGATGGTGGGAAAATACTACGAAGCATCGGAGTTTATCAACTACAAGGCGGATGTGGACAAGCCTCTGCCGATGATTTATCAGAGTGGCTACCTCACCATCAAGGATTTCAATCCCCGCCGCAACTCCTACCTCCTCGACTTTCCCAATGCCGAGGTGCGCCAAGGCTTCGTCGATGTGCTGGCCTCGGGCTATTTCAAAGGGCAGTACGCCTCCACGACCCACTGGCTGATGGAGGTGTCCGACGCCTTGGAAGCGGGCGACATCGATTTGTTCATGAAGAAGATGAGGTCGCTATTGGCTTCCACAACCTACCGTTTCCAGCACAAGAACGACCCGATAGACTGCGAACGCTATTTCCACTACACATTCTACCTCATCCTGCAGATGATAGGCAAGTACAACACGATGGTGGAAAAGGAAACAAGCGAAGGGCGCATCGACTGCGTAATCGAATGCCCCGGCCACGTCTATATCCTCGAGTTCAAGTTGGACAGCTCGGCCGAAGCGGCGCTCCGTCAGATAGAGGAGAAAGGCTATGCCCTGCCCTATGCCGCCGACATCCGCCCCCTCCACCTCATAGGCATCAACTTCTCGTCGGAGAAGGGAAATATCGAGGAATACAAGGCGACTGTAAGGCTGTAAGCGACCAGCGAAGAAGGACGCAACAGACAAACGAAGTGCCAGCGCCCCGCCTTGTGGACTCCATCTGTGTGGGAAACAATGAGGAACAAGCGTCCTTACACACAACACCCCGCCCGCTCCGACCGGCCCCGGCTTCTGCACAATGTTGTGCAGGCCAAGGACCAAACGGGGCGGGCGGGGTGCGTTTGGCAGGCGGGACTAACGGTTCACACACTGATAGACAATCGGGAGCACGACGTCGTCGTAGTCGGCCGTGAAACCCATCATGGCGCCCAGTTCGCCGAGATTGGCCGCATTGAAGCCGTGGGAAGCGCCTTCGATGATGTGGAGCGTGGCATCGGGATAGAGTTTCACCGCTTTCTCGGAGTTGCTCACGGGCACAATGATGTCTTTCGAGCCGTGGAGAATGACAACGGGACGGGCGTAGGTGCCGATGTGGCTCCACACGTCGAAGTCCTTCAGCGCGTCGATGAAGGCTTGGCTAAAGGTGAACATGTTGCCCAAGTCGCCCATGCCGCCCCAGCTGCCGCCCATGTTGCCCCAGCTGCCGCCGCCCAGGTAGTCGCCGAACTGGCGGATGAGATCGGGCATGTTGAAGGCAGGATAGAAGAGGATGAGACCGCGCACCCGGTCGGCGCAGTCCTCGGCCGCCAGGGCCGAAACGAGGCCGCCCTGGCTCGAGCCGAGCAGATAGACGCTGTCGGCATCCACGCAGTCGAACTTGCGGATCTGGGAGAGCACGGCCTTGAGGTCGTCTACCTCGGTGAAGACCGTCATGCTGTCGGTACTGCCGTCGCTCCGGCTGTCCGCGCTGCCGCCGCAAAAATCGAAGCAATAGGCCACCAGGCCCTTCTCGGCCAGGGCCTTGGCATAGCCCTTCATGGCGGCGTGGGTGAGCATCGCGCTGTGCGAGAGGATGACAGCCGGGGCGCGATGGCCCGGGGCCACCTTCTTGTAGAGCATGCCGTAGATGCGCTGTCCGTCGCGGTTGCACCAGACTTCGGCACTGTCGAGCACGGCCACGGCCGTAGAGTCGGCGCCGGGCGTCGAAGTGGAGTCGGCAGGCGTTTCGTCGGTGGGGGGAAGGATTTCGGGCGCACCATCGTCGTCCGAACAGGCCAGGAAGCCCACGGAACTGCCGAGAATGAGCAGGACGGCGCAGAGGAGGGAAGAAAGATACGATTTCATGGTGTTTTTGTTTATGGGTGTAACCATTCATGGACCGCAGACGCTCAGCGAACCGCTGCGCCTGCAACCCATGCTTTTAGTGAGAATTTCAGGGTTTGCCTTTCCGGGCTTTCATTTGTCTGTCGAAACGTTCCAGCCGCTTGTACTCCTTTTTCGTCAGCCGCAGGAACGAGCCGTGCTGGGGGGCCGTGACTCCCTGAATGTCCACGGGGTCGTGGAAGTTCTCGAGGTGTTCGTCGGCCTGGCAGATGCGGTAGTGCTTCGGCGTGTCGGAATACTGGATATAGGCCACGCGCCATCCCTGTTCGCCCACCAGTTGGAAGGCCGAGGAACCTTCGCAGAGCTTATTGCCCTCGAAGCTCACATAATCCTGCTCCGAAGGTTCTGGCCACGGGCCGAGGAGCGAAGGGGCCTTGGTGGTGAAAATGCCCGGCTTGCCCCCTTCTTTCTTGATGAGGATATGGTAGAGGCCGTCGGCGGGCACGAAGTTGATGTCAGCATCAATGGTCGCATAGCCCCAGTCGAAGAGCTGGCGCGGCTTGGTGAGGCGCGTAAAGGAGCGGTCGGCGTAGGAATAGTACATGCGGTCGTACTTTTCCTCTGCGGGATTGAGCATGGAATAGTAAATCATGTAGCCGCCCTTCGTGCCGTCGGGCCAGACGTAGGCGGGGTCCCAGAAAATCTGCGGGGCCCACACACGGCAAATCGTCGAATAGTCGGCATAGCAGTCGGGGGCGGAAGCGTCGCAGAAGATGGAGGCGCCGCGGCGGAAGTCGAAGGTGACAGACTCCCAGTGGATGAGGTCATCGCTGCGCAGCAAGTCTATGCCATAGTTGAACCACTTCCTCGAGCGGCGCACACACATGTCCGTGGTCACCATCACGTAGCCTTTGCCGTCGCAGGCGCGGGCAATGAAGGCATCGCGTGTGCCTCCCTCGATGCGGGCATGTTCCCAGGGGGAGAAGATGGAGTCGCCATCGAGGATGTCGCGGTAGTGGAGTCCGTCGCGGCTGATGGCGTAGGCGGTCCATTCGCCCTTGTCGCTCATGTGGCAATAGAGGTAGCCGTAGGTTCCTTTCTGGAGGTTTTGTGCAGAGATGCCCATGCAGGAGAAGAGCAGAAGCACCCAGCAGGCAATCGTTTTCATGGCGGAGAAAATAAAAATCCCACCCTTGGGAAAGGGTGGGAAGTGAGGCTTATTTTACATTGCCCACCTTGATGAGGTACTCGGCAATCTGCACGGCATTCAGCGCGGCGCCCTTGCGGATCTGGTCGCTCACGAGCCAGATGGTGAGGCCGTTGGGATTGGCAAGGTCCTGACGCACGCGGCCCACATAGACGGGGTCCTTTCCGGCGAGGAAGAGGGGCATGGGGT
>CAMGGA010000127.1 GCA_946055515.1 uncultured Bacteroidales bacterium | reverse complement strand
GCGCCCTGACCATGCTGTGTGGCACTGCGCCGGCACAGACCAACCTGACTGCGAACGTGAACGGTTGTCGAGTGGAACTGGATTGGGACCTGCCCGAAGGCCTGCAAGAACAGGACAACCAAGGATTTGAAGCCGAGGAGTTTCCCGGCGGTGACTGGACCGTCCGCCCGACCAACACCAGCGACTACCGCTGTTCGTGGTTCAGCTACCCTACGGCCGACTTCACGCAGTTTGACAACTACACGGAGTACGTACACCAGGGCCAGCGCAGCGCCATGGTCTACATGGACATGGGGCAGCACACCGACGGATCGTCGGCCAACCAGGACGAGTGGCTCATCTCGCCCGTCTACAGCCACGCCTCCCTACTGGAGTTCTACAGCTACATCGACCCCATGGTGCTGGAATACGACGGCTATGAGGGTTACGACGACCACTACTATGTGAAGCTGAGCCGCGACGGCGGTGAAAGCTGGGAGGTGATTTGGGATGCCCGCACCTCGTGCGCTCCCGAAGGGGGCTGGCAGTTAGTGTCGCTGCCGCTGGGCGAGCCTACCGACAACATGCGCATAGCCTTCCAGGCCGTGAGCGGTTCGGCCAAGCCCTCCGACCACCTGTACTTCCTGTGGGCCATCGACGGTGTGCGCGTCATGCAGCCCGCCGCTGCGGCCCAGTCAGCACAGGCCGTGAGCTATGGCTACTATAAAGTTTACCTTGACAACGAACTGATCGCCCCGCAGCTCAACACCCGCCACTTTGTCGACAGCTCCGACAAAGGGGAAGGCACCTACACCTACCGCGTGACCTACATGGACAACCTGACGGGCCAGGAGAGCGAGGGCACATCGACCCAAGTGGAAATCTATGCGCCCACATTCGACCCGCCGCAGGGCGTACAGCTCACCTGCCGCGAAGACAGCGAGCTGGGCTATGTGGCCTCGCTCAGCTGGGACGAACCTGCGGGGCGGCAAAAGCCCGAAGGCTACATCGTCTACTGCAACGGCCTGTGGGCGGCCTACGGAATCACCGAAACGAACTTTGAGCAAACGGGGCTGACCAAAGGGGTGTACGAATACGCTGTCTCGGCCATCTACGACACGCCCTGGGGCGAATCGGAAGCCGTGGGCGATGCCGTCGCCATCGGCACCCGTATGCCCGTGCGTGACCTGTGCGGCGTGCTCAGCGACGGACAGGTGGCCCTCACGTGGCAGGCCCCGGCCGACAGCCCACACAGCGTGAAGTCCTACCGCGTGTTCCGCAGCACGGAGTGCATAGCGCAGGATCTGGCCGGATGCAGCTTCACCGACACACAAGTGCCGCAGGGCTGCTTCGACTACACCGTGCTGGCGGTCTACGACGACGGCGTGGAGTCGATGGCCTCGGCCGTCAGCATCGAGAACGGCGAGATGCCGGTCTGCAAGCTCCCCTTCACCGAAACCTTCGACGCGCCCTTCAAGCCCGCCAACTGGCTGGTCGAAAACCTCTTCGAGTACACCGAGGACTGCTATGTCTGGCGCTTCGACGACTGGTATGAAATGAAGCTCGCGGGCGAAGGCTTCAGTGGCGGCTATGCCTCTATCGACGGCATCAGTGCGGGCTGGGCCGGCATCATGGCCAACCTCGTGACCCCACCGCTCGATGCCCGCCACGCCGAAGGCGAGCAACTGCTGCTGAGCTACGACCTCGACTTCCTGTCCACCTACGGCGACTGCGAAGCCTTCGTGGAGTATTCCACCGACCGCGGCCAGAACTGGACGGCCCTCGAACAGCTCCAGCCCTACTACGACACCGACCTCGAACCCGGCGAACTGTGCCGCGCAATCCACATGAAGCACGACGTGACACAGGTGGCACAGGGCGAAACCATACAGTTCCGATGGTACTACAGCGGCAACATGGACGGACACATCGCCGTCGACAACGTCCGCTTCGAACAGTCTGAACCCGAAAGCATAGACACTGTCACTACCACCGCCCTGGGCCGAATCAGCGTGTACAACCTGCAAGGCGTGAAGCTGTTGGAGGCCGAAAGCGAAGCCTGCCTGCCTGCCCTGCCCGCCGGTGTGTACCTCTTCGAACAGAATGGCCGCTGCACCAAGCGTATGATCAAATAAGTGGGAGGCCGCCGCACGCGGCCCCCACGCTCATCTCCAACCCCACCGTATGCCCCACTTCAACTTGAGTTCTGGAGAACATTACCAGGCCGAGGCATTCGTACTGACTCCCGCCGCACGGCGACACACGGAGACCGACGATGCAGAGGAGGCATATATATAAGGAGTAAGCTTACTCCCGGCCAACCCAACAAGCAGGGCGTAACCACTGAGTGGCTACGCCCTGCTTTTGCGCTTCAGATTGGCGCATGGATTCGGAGGGAACGTGTTCTAAAAGCCGGATTTCTACTGGGCCGAACCTCCAGCGGAACCTCTGACGATGCAGAAAAGAAAAATCCTGTAAGTAAAGGACTTACAGGACAATCAAGCGGAGAGAGAGGGAGACAATACCACGTCACCACCCTCCGTAACTCGTTGATTCTCAATTCGTGTGCATCTCAAAATTTCATCTTTTACGCCCTCTTATGGCGCAGAACTGGCGCGCGACAAAGCGCCTCAAATCACTGAAACTCAGAGAGTTTATTAAACGAATTTACATATATTAAGAAGTCTATGACCGCTGTCATGCCCGAAAATCGGGTTTTCGCGTCCGGATTTGGGTCCAGTTATTGTACATTTCCAGGCCTTCTCAAGACGGTTCCGGTGCTCACTCATGAAGGCTCTTTCAAGCCCTGAAATGGCATCCAGTTTATCATCCGAATTGTCATCCCATACTCGTACAAACGTTCATTTATCTCTCACGATGTTTGAAATCCTATAGGCGATATGATGCCCTTAAAGTTGTATCGCAATGTAGCATTGCTGATTATCAACTATTTACGCATCGTTTCATGTCCCATATTCTTGTAGCACCGATGTATCTGCGTGTAGCACGATGTAGCGGTTTATCCGAATAACGATACAAAATTAGTATATTTCCTTTAGAATGAAGAATTTGTAGCGACAAAAAACGCTGCTCTCTCCGCATTTTATATACCTCATAGGCTGCCAAGAATATTGTAGGTCAATGGATTGCCCTTGGTTTCAAGGGAGATTTCTTGCGCCATATCTGCGCCAGTGCGAGACAAGTTTGGTACAAGCATGTGCCAATAATGGGGTTCGGTTCCGAGAAAGAACCGAACGGTCGCATTTTTGGTCTCCTGAAGAACCTCCAGAAGTGTCTTCTGACGGGCTTTGCAGATTGCATTTCTCTCTCCGTTTCAGAAAATGCAGTTGAGTTCAAATAACATTGTTTGTCAGTGAGTTGAATTGTTGTTTCGGATTTATATTCCTGCCGTATATGCCCAAGTGCGAGACATGTCAGAGACAAGTATTCAAGGAATGGAGGGTTCAAATTCGTGCGCGAACCGAACCCTCACTTTTCCGGCTATTCAAACGTGAACGGGTGGATGTAGAAGTAGGTCTCCTCGTTGTCGTACTGGCAGCCGTTGATAAACTCTATCATCTGCTCGTTGGTGCGGTCTCCTTGCTCTATGCCCGTCTTGCTCACCCATTCCCGGATGGCATCCTCGATGGTGTCATAGACATCGTCAAACGTCTCGCCGAAGGGCTCGCCGTCAGAGCAGACGCAGCACTCCTCGGGGAAGTAGTTACCTTCATCGTGGACGTAATAGACCTCACACCCACACTCGCAACATCTATAGGAGATGCTCAGTTCATCACCCAGCAGCCGGTTAATCTCAAAGAAGAGGTCGTTGCAAGCGTCCCATGCCGTCTCTGTCTCGAAGGATAGAAGACATGTGTCGTTGTCTTCCTCGTATTCCGCCCAATAGATGTGACCTCTCACGCAGATGTGCTTTGCGCTGTAATCGATGCCGAACTCCTTTGCCAAGTCGTCCAGCCATACGTTCCGGCTATTCACCTCCATCTTCTGAAGGACAGCCCAAAGGGCGTTCACTGCCTTTCTTGTTCCTGTGACCTTGTAGGTCGTTGTTGCTTGATTTGCCATAATGTTATGATTTTGAAGTTTACCATTCTGTGTAATAACTTTGGTCGTTGCTTTCACATTCCGCGGCCCACTCTGCATCGGTGAAATCAGTGTGCAAGCAGTCCTCGCTGCAGTAGTAGGCAACTCCCATATCGGCGCAATGTCCGGCACGCATCAGCTTACCACACTCTGAGCAGCGACGGCAGGTGCGCTCCGTGTCCCACCAATAGTCCACAAACGACTCGGCTATCACGTCCTCGCTCGTGCTCTCATCCCACTTGTCGCAATAGAAGGTTGCGAACTTAGTCAACTCCTCCTCTGTGAAGAGTTCCTTGTCTGTGCCGCTCACCGCCTGGGTCAGTCGGTCTAAAATGCTTTCAATCGTTGTCATACGCATCAAACTTTGTTTACTTCCCTTTCGTAGTTTTACTACTTCCGGGACTTGTTAGAAATTATATGCCTCCAA
>CAMGGA010000126.1 GCA_946055515.1 uncultured Bacteroidales bacterium | reverse complement strand
GGAAGAGCAGCAGCTGCGTGAGTCCGGCACCGACGTAGCCGGCGAGGAAGAAGCCGGCAATGTCGCCGAAGGCGTAGCCGATGAGGCCGAACACGAAGAACATGAGGCCGACGGCTATCTGCTGGAACAACCAGAACCACCAGAATTCGGAGCGGGGAGCGCGGCCGGCGAAGGTGGCGTACTTGCTGAGACAGGAGCTAATGGCTTGTGTAAAAGTCATGATGTGATGGATTTTGAGAGGTTAGGAATGGAGGCTTGCCGGGGCGGAAGTGGAAAGGTCCGCGCCCGCGAAAGGGCTTGCAAAGCCTGCTTCGGGATGTTCAATCCCTGCTTTGGGGTTTTCAAAGCCAGCGACAGGATTTCCAATCCCTGCTTTCGGATTTTCGAAGCCAGCGACAGGATTTTCAAAGCCTGCTGCAAAAATATAAAAATCCTGCTATAGAATGACAAAAATCCGGCTTTTGGGATTTCAGCGTCTGCAGCAGGGGACTTTGTGGGTATAGCCTTCAGCCCTGAGGCCGTGTGCGGGGTGGCGCGGCGGCTTCAGGGCTGTGGGCGGAGAGGGGATTATTTGATGAGGGCCTGGAGTTCAGCCACGGAGAACTGGGCCGTCTTGGTCTTGCCGTTGGGGAGGCTGTATTCGTAGCGGAGCTGCACGTTCTCCTTCACGAACTCCTTGAGCAGGGTCTGCATGTCGCCGGCGTAGAGGCTGGCCGAGATGTTCTCCTTGAGTTCGTCGTCGCTGATCTTGTTGTAGCGCTTGGAGAGGAGCTTGAACTGGTAGGTGAAGACCGAGTCGCCTTCGTTGAAGACGCATTTCTCGAGTTTCATGTCGTGGGCCATTTCCTGTTCGCCCTTGGAGTTGCTGGCGTTGGCCAGGGCCACGAGCACGGAGGGCTTTTCTTCTTTTTTCTTGCAGCCCGTGGTGAGCGAGAGCGCGAGGACTGCAACGAGGAGGAGGGAGAGGTATCGTTTCATGGTCGGGGAGGGGTATTAGAGGATGTTGAAGTGGCCTTCGAAGATGACGGAGCCGGATTCGATAATCTGGAAGTTGTAGACGCCTACGGACCATTCTTCGGCCTCGAGCGGGGCAATGGGGTCGAACTCGTAGGTAGCCTCCTTCTTCGACTTGGCGATTTCGATATCCTTCACGTATTTTGCGGTGTAGAGGGGCTTCGTGTCATCGCCGCGCTCTTCGCTTTCGACGCGGAGCTCAAAGCGGTAGGTCTTGGCGGCAACCTTGCGCGGGTTCATGACGAAGGCTACTTGCACATAGTTGCGGGCAATGCTGTTGAGCACGTCGCCATATTCCTTCACCACGTTTTTCTTTCCGTCCAGCTCGCGTACCTTGTGGTCTTTCACCTGGCCGATAAGTTCGCTGGGCGGCAGGTTCTTGTAGGCGTTCTCTGCGGCTTGTTTCTGGCGTTCCTCTTCGATGGCGAGTTCTCTTTCGTAAATGTTAATGAACTCACTGTAGATGTCCTTGACTTCCTTGAAGATGTCCTCGAAGCATTCCGTGAAGTATTCGGGCTTGGGGTAGATGCCGGACATCACGAAGCTCACCAAGCTGTCCTTTACGATGACTTTGGCCTGGGCGTGTTTGCTGTTCACCTCGTTGGCTGCGCTGATGGCGAGGTCTGCGTTGAAGGGTTTCTTGCTTCTCTTGTCGAACTTGAGGCTGTTGCGGTGGAAGGTGAGGCTACGGCCCGCGGCATCGTCGAAGGAAACCCAGTAGAGCGTACCGGCGTTGTCGCGGATGTTCACGCTGTTGTCCTTTTCGTCAATCAGGGGGCTGTGTCCCTTCTTATCGAGGAAGAAGTAGATGGTGCGCTGGGCAGCTTCCTGTTCCTTGGTCAGTTGCTGGGCATAGCTTGCGAGGGTTCCGAGGAGGAGGCAAGCGGCGAAGATTAACTTTTTCATGAGATTGAGTATTTATGAGTTTGTATGATTAAGCTTGTGGTGCACAGGCCGGTGCCGTGCGGGTGGCGGCCGTCAGAAGTGGGCGATGCGCTCGTGGCGGGCGTTGTAGACTACACACTGGACGGCGACGTAGGAGGGTGTGCCCGATTCCTTCTTGAGGGCCTGGCTGAAAGCGAGGAGGCTGTTGTAGAGCTCATGGTCGAGCGTGTCGCCCGTCTCGTCGGTGACTTGGAAATAGAGCGTGATGCACTGGTCGTTCACGCCTACGGTTTCCAGTACGAGGTTGTCGTCGAGCTGTACGGGGCATTCTCCGCCCAATTCTTTCCAGAGCTCAATCCAGGAGGAGCCGCCGCGCGACATACCCTGGTTGGCGCCGGGCACGGACCACTGTCCGTTTTTCTTGGTGGCGTAGAGCACCTTCTGCTTCTTGGTGTCGTAGCACGTGATGGTGTTCTGGGTGCCGCCTTTGTAGGTATAGACCTCGCGGTGCCACCCATTCTTACAGTTGACGGGCTGTCCGTTGGTGCCGAAGTACGAAATTTCCGTTTTTTCGTTCTTTGCGTTGAACTTCTGCTTCACGGTGCAGTAGCCGCCGGGGAGGAGCATGAGCTTGCCGTTGGTGCCGTAGGCCGACATCGCGGTGACGTTCTGCTGGTCGTCGTAAGTGTAGGTGATCTTGTGGTAGTTGTTTTCCGAGTCCATGACGGGTTTCCCGTTGAGGTCGAAGTAGGCTTCGGAGGTGCGGAGGCCCGTCTTGTCGTAGGTCATGCGCGTCTCGTACCATCCCCGCTTGCTGTTCTGGCGCTTGCCGTAGCCGTCGTAGCAGGTGAGGGAGATGAGTTGTCCGCGGCGGTCGTAGGTGCAGCGTCCTTCGGGCGAAGTCTGGTTGGCCAGGATGGGATTGCCGTCGATGCCGTAGCTGATCTGGTGGCTGACGAGGTTGAACGTGTGGTTGTATTCGTTGAAATACTTGTGTACCTTGTTCTTGTCGCAGCCGCGCGTGCCCGAAGCGGTGAAGTAAACGACCGAGCGGAGGTTGCCGCGCTCGTCGTATTCGCTCTTCACGAAGGCATAGTTCTCGCCCTTGAGGTTCACGAGCTTGCCGTTCGTGCCGAGGTACTTCTTCTGCACGGGCTGGTTGTTGGAGTTGTAGACGCTGACCATCTTGTGGTAGCCTTCGTCGCAGAGGGCGGGCTTGTGGCCTGCGCCGAAGTAGCTCACCTCGGTGATGTTGTCGCTGTGGTCGTAGGCATAGCAGATTTCCTGCTTGGCGAGGGTGGCGCCGGCCGTCATGGCGCGTTCCGAGAGCATGTTGCCGCGGTTGTCGTACTTATACTCTATGTAGGCAGTGCCGCCGACCGACATGAGTTTGCCCGCCGTGTCGAGGTAGCGTTCCATGGTCTGGTTGCCGTCCGCGTCGTAGGTATATTCCACGCGGGCACAGAAGTTCGTCATCACGCAGGGGCGTCCCTGCTTGTCGAAGTAGGCGTAGGCCGAACAGTTGCCGTTTTCGTCGTATTCCCGCGTCAGGAAGGATATGCCCGTGTTGCTCGTGGCCGGCTGCAGCTTCTCGTCGAGGTATTCGAGCTTGCTCAGGTTGCCGCGCTGGTCGTAGGAGAAGCGCGTGCTGCTGTATTTTTCCTTCTTGAGGCTGATGGGTTTCTTCTTCTCGTCCTTGTAGGTGAGCGATTGGAGGCGGCCCTGGGAATCGAAGGCGGCTTCGTAGCCCGCGTAGCCTTCGGCGGGCGAGATGGCAATCTGGCCTTTCTCGTTGAGGAAGTAGCGCGTCAGTTCGCGGCCCACGGAGTCGTAGGTGCAGACGAAGCCCGAGTATTTGGCCGATTCGATGAAATGACCCTCGGCGTCGAGCATCTTGAACTGCAGGATGTTTCCGTGTTCGTCGTTCTCACATTCCATGATGGCGTAGGCAAAGCCTTTCTCGACGTCCTTGTAGTACGTGAGCTGGTCCTTGGCGTTCACATACGTCTGCTTCTTCAGGTAGCCGTTGTCGTCATACTCGAGGTTCGTGCCGCAGGCGCCGAACACGTAGGCCAGCGTGCTGTCCATGCCGAAGTAGCGGCGCTTGTAGCAGAAGCCCTCGTCGTTGTAGCTGTATTCCAGGCCCGCGCACGACTGGTCCTTGCGCAGGGTGAGGCGTCCCTGCATGTCGGTGTAGCTCTCGCGGATGCGGTTGCCCCACTTGTCGTAGCTCAGGACCACGCGCGGACAGTTGTTGCCGTCGTGGCTCGGCTTGCCGTCGGGGGTGAGGTAGGTGATGAGCGAGAGGTTGTTGTCGTCGTCGTATTCAAACTTCTTGATGCCCAGGCCGAACTTCGTGGCCTTGGGCTTGCCGTCCTTGCCGAGGTAGTGCTCCTCGATGACGCGGCCTTTCTTGTCGCGCACGTAGCGGCGGGCGAAGATGCCCTGCCCGTCGGCCACGCGCACGCTGCCGTAGCTGGCATATTCCTCCTTCTCGAGATAGCCGTCCTCGTCGTAGGTGAGAATGTACTTGGAGATGCGGCTCTTCCCCGAGCTCTGCATGTTGTCGAAAGCGCTCTCGAAGAGTTCGGTCTGTGCGTTGAGCGTCATCTCCGTGCCGAGCTCGTCGTCGAGCTTGAAGGTGCAGGTCTTGAAGTTGCCGTCGTAGT
>CAMGGA010000125.1 GCA_946055515.1 uncultured Bacteroidales bacterium | reverse complement strand
ACCTACAAGGGCCAATGCAACCATTAACTTTTTCATGAGTTTGAAGTTTTTAGAATTTATTAATTAAGAGTGTTATTCTTGTTCGCAATAGAGTGGGCTTCGGGCGGGGTGCAGCTGCCAAGGCGCACTTGTGGCCCAAAATCCGTTGCAAATATAGGCATTGCAAAATGAAGCGTGCAAATTTTCTTTTAATATTTTGAGGAAATATTTTGGTTTTGAGGGGAAATAGTCTTTATATGCCAACTTCTGTTGCTAATTTCGGGCTTAATCGGTGCTTGGGGCGTGTGCCCGGTGCGTTCAGAAGAGTTCCTCGGGGTGAACGATGCAGAGTGTGGCGTGTCCGTCGGGGGTGAGGTTCGGGGTAGAGCAAGTGAAGAGGTTCTCCACGAGGTTGGCCATTTCGGCGGGCGAGAGCACTTCCCCCACAGGGAGGGCCACCCTCCGGGCCAGGTTGAGGGCCACGTGGTGGTGTACGGCATCGGGCGTATCGGCCTGTCCCGTGAGCGCATCGTCGAGGAGCGACTGTACGAGGGCCGCGGGCGGGAGTCCCTCCGTACCGAGCGGATGGGCCAGCACAGAGTAAGTGCCGCCGCCTAGAGGGGAGAGGTCAAAACCGATGGCCTCAAGGTCGGGCAGTAGCGTTTCGAGGGTGGCTGCTTCCGAGGGCGACAACTGTATGGTTTCGGGGAAGAGCAGGCGCTGCGAGGCCGCCCCGCGCTCCGAGAGCTGCCGGCGGTACTGCTCGTATAGGATGCGGATGTGGGCCCGGTGCTGGTCGATGAGGGCAAGGCCCGAGTGGAGCGGCGTGGCGATGTAGCGGCCCTGCACTTGCAGGAAGTCCTTCTGTCCAGCCGTGGTACTCTCGTTCCAGGGAGCCTGCTGTGCCGCGGGCAGGGCATCATAGAGGGTAGGCTGTGGGGCTGCCGTCGAGGTGCGGGGAGTAGGGTAGAGCTCCTCCCAGTGTGCCGGGGCAGCAGTGGCGTGGGAGGCGAAGGAGGCTGCGGCAGGCGTGGAGTGTCCTTCAGCCCCGGCGGGAGAGGAAGTGCGGGAAGCCTCGGATGCGGCAGGGGCGAAGGGGTTGAACGAAGGGTCCACGTGGATTTGCGGTTGAGCTGGCGCAGTCTGTGTGGATAAAGCCGTGCCAGATTGCGGCAGGAAGGACGGGGGGAAGGCCGGCAGGTCGGGCCGGTTTTCCGTGTCGAAGTCCAGCGTGGGTACGGCGCCGTATTTGCCCAGAGCTTCGCGCACGGCAGCGAGGATAATTTGGAAGATGGCTCCCTCGTCCTCAAACTTGATTTCCGTCTTGGTCGGGTGGATATTCACGTCGATGCGTGCAGGGTCCACTTCGAGTCGCAGGAAGAAGGGAGGCTGCATGGCATCGGGGATGAGACGTTCGTAGGCCATCAGGATAGCCTTGGCGAAGTAGGGGTGGCGCATGAAGCGGTTGTTCACGAAGAAGAACTGGCGTGCATTCTTCTTCCGGGCCGCTTCGGGCATGCCCACATAGCCGCTCACGTTTACCAGCGGTGTCTCCACCTCCACGGGTACAAGTTTCGAGCCCACCCGTTTGCCGAAGAGCGCTTCGATGCGTCCGCGGAAGTTTCCCTGCGGGAGGTCAAGCATGAGGTTTCCCTGGTGGTGGAGCGTGAAGGCGATGTCAGGATTGGCGAGCGAAACACGTTCGATTTCTGTAAGGATGTTTGCCAGTTCCGTCTGGTTCGACTTGAGGAACTTGCGTCGGGCGGGGATGTTGAAGAAGAGGTTTCTCACGGTAAAGTTCGCACCGCGCGGGCAGGCCGTGGCTTCCTGTGCGGTGAGGTGTGAGCCCTCGAAGCGGATCAGCGTGCCGAGTTCGTCCTCTTCGCGCCGTGTGCGCAAGGTCACCTCGGCCACGGCTGCGATGGATGCAAGCGCCTCGCCGCGGAATCCCATGGTGCGGAGGGCGAAGAGGTCCGTGGCCTGGGCTATTTTCGACGTGGCATGGCGTTCAAAGGCCCGGAGCGCGTCGGAGGGCGACATGCCGCGCCCATCGTCGATGACCTGTACGGTCGATTTGCCCGCATCTTCGAGCACGACCTGTATGAGCGTAGCCTGTGCATCGAGCGCGTTTTCCACGAGTTCTTTCACCACAGAGGCGGGGCGTTGCACCACTTCGCCGGCTGCGATTTGGTTGGCTACGGCTGGGGGGAGAATATGGATGATGTCGGACATGGGCTGAAGTGGGGTTGGTAAACTTGCCTTGCTTTAAGTTTTTCAGAGCTTCTGCAGCGGTGCTTGTCGGCGCAGGGAGGGTTTGAGTTCCGAGCCCGCGCGCTTGGGGCGCCACTGGAATACGTCATCTGGGGAGACGGGGCGGATATAGTCGAACCATTCGAAGCCCGCCAGTCGGGTGCGTTCTTCGGGGGCAAGGCCGAGCGGGTAGAAGTAGCAGTGCGAGGCAGGCGTCCAGATGCGCTGGAGTTTGCGTTCGGCCATGAACATACGGGCACGGGATGTTTCTACGTAGTTCTGGTACAGAATGAGGCTGTCCTTCTCCAGCGGGAAGTTCACCACCATCACGTTGCCCAGCGCCTGGTTCTCGCGCACCTCACCCTGGGAGAAGTAAGTGCGCATTTGGTTCGAGGCCACCTGGTTGAAGTGCGTAGAATCCACCTGTTCAGCCATCAGCGCCTGTCGGTCCACATAGACCGAGTCGAGCGTGGAGTCATTGAGGAAGGCGTTGATTTCCTCGCCCACGATTTGTCGGTTCTCACTCCAGAGAATAGGGTCGCGGTAGAGCGTGAGGCGTCGGGTGCGGGTCGAGAACACGAGCGAGTCCGCCACGGCCTGCAGGTCGGAGCGGTAGGCCCGTGCGTGGAAATAAGCGTGTAGGCTGCGGTAGACAGAGTCCGTGCCGAGGTTGAGGGTGAACATGCGGAGCGTATCGGCGTGGACATAGAGCGTGTCCTTTCCGTCGCCCTGCGAGAAGTCTCGTGCCAGGGCACGTCCCGTGGCGAAGGCTTCGCCCGAGAGTTCATTGTAGCGGGCGTAGTCAGCGGTGAGCAGGTTACGGTTGGTCGTGTCGAGGCAGCAGGCGTGTCCGATGGCCTCCATGGTCCCTGTGCGCTTGTCGTAGAGCAGCGTGTCCCCCTCCATGGTGCGGGAGCCGCTGAAGGCTTGGGAGCGGTCGAGCAGGCGGACATTTTCGGTGTCCGTATTGTAGAATCCGTGTTCCGTGTAGATGCGGTCCGAAGCCGAGATGATGTTCGATTTGCCGAGCACTTCGGCCCATTTCGTCTGCGTGTCGTAGTGGAGTGTGTCAGTGAGCAGGCGGAAACGGGGCGAGGTGAGCTGCACATTGAAGTTGAACGAGGCGCGGCGCGTGTCGGTGTGATATTCGCCCCAGTCCGAGGAAAGGCTGTTCGGTCCGTCAAAGAGTTCGCCTCCGTCGAAGTAGTAGCCCGTGTGGTAGAGACGGTCGTAGTTGAGACTGTCGGTGGTGAGTCGTTGGGCGCGGTGAGTGAGCGTGACGTTTTCGCGCATTTCGGCGATTTGCGTTTCGCCGTCGTAGTGGAGTCGGTTGCCCGTGAGGGAGAGCGTATCGCCCTGGTTGAGGCGCACGTGTCCGAAGGCGTCGAAAGTCTGCGAGAGTTCGTAGAGCAGCGCGCTGTCGCAGTGCATCACCATGCCCGCGTGTTCGAGCACCACGTTTCCGCTGAGGCGTTGAGCCCCGTTCATGACCGACTGGTCGAAGCGGAGGTTGTCAGCGTGTCGCAGGGTGATGCGTCCCTGCTTCGGGGCCTTCCTGGGCTTTTGGTCAGGCCGTGAGGCAGAGGCCATGGCGCAGATGACAGCCATGATGATTGCGGATAGAGTGAGGCGCAGGAACTGCGACGCAGTGGATTCTTTCATGTCGGGGTGTTGTTTTGCGGTGCAAATTTAATCATTTTTCGGTACAATATATAATAAGGAGTGGGAAGCTTAGGTGCCCCCCTCTCGCCTTTGGGCAAAAGAAATCGGTGAAATGCTGTTTGCTTTCGTGGCAGAATACGCACTCTGTCGGCTTGCCCCGGCCAATTGTACACGCCCGCCCGTTCGGCATGGCTTCACACAGAATGAGCCGGGAGTCAATAACGGACTGACTCACGGCTCTCTTTTCTGTATGTTTAATCTTAAAAATAAGGTCGGGGCGACGGGATTCGAACCCACGACCCCCTGCTCCCAAAGCAGGTGCGCTAACCGGACTGCGCTACGCCCCGAATACCTTCCTTCCCTTTATTCGGGAAAAGGCTTTTTCGTTTCGGGGGGCAAAGATAGTGCAAAACAGAGACAGCGCAAAGAAAAAGCCGTAGGATTTTTCTTTGCGCTGTTGAGGTGCAGCGGAGAAGCAGCCGACAAAGTGATGCGTCACCGCCTTGAAAGTCTTTCAACCAGTGCTAAAACAGGAAGTTGCGGAAATCGTTGAAGATGGCCAGGGCCATGAGCAGCAGGAGCAGCGTCATGCCAATCATCTGTGCACGTTCCATAAACTTGTCGCTTGGCTTGCGGCGCGTGATGACTTCGATGAGGAGGAAGAAAACGTGGCCGCCGTCGAGTGCGGGGATGGGAAGGATGTTCATGAAGGCCAGCATGAGGGAGATGAAGGCGGTGAGTTCCCAGAAGC
>CAMGGA010000124.1 GCA_946055515.1 uncultured Bacteroidales bacterium | reverse complement strand
TAACCCAATAACCTAATAACCCAATAACCTAATAACCCAATAACCTAATAACCTTATAAAAGACACGCCATGTCCCGTCTCACCCGCAACCTGAACTCGGCCTACATTGAAGCCATGAACCGCTTGGGCGGCAAACATGCCCGCAGGCGGATTGTGGCGTATGTGGAGAGCTACGACGATGTCTGTTTCTGGCGGTCGCTGCTCGGGCCGCTGGAGACGGAAGAAGTCTATTTCGAGGTGATGCTGCCTTCCTCCACTTCGTTGGGCAAGGGAAAGAAAGTGGCGCTGGCCAACGAATTGGGGCCGCGGTTGGGGCGGTGCATGATTGCCTGTGTCGATGCCGATTACGACTACCTCATGCAGGGCGCTACACCCACGTCCGAGGCGGTGTGCCACAGTCCGTGGGTGCTCCACACCTACGTCTACGCCATCGAGAACTACTTCTGCTACGCGCCTTCCCTGCAGCAGGTGTGCGTGATGGCCACGCTCAACGACCGCCGCCTCTTCGACTTCGAGGCTTTCCTCGCAGCCTACAGCGAAGTGGTCTGGCCGCTGTTTGTGTGGAACATCTGGTGCTACCGCTTCAACCACTACAAGCAGTTCTCGATGCTCGACTTCATCCGCGTGGTGCGCCTGGAAAACTTCAACCTCCACCACCCCGAGGCGTCGCTCGAAAAGGTGCGCCACCTGGTGAACGCGAAGGTGAGCCGCCTGCAGAAGCAGTTTCCCGAAGGCCGCAGAACCTACAAGCCGCTCATGGAGGAAATGCAGGCGCTGGGCATCACGCCGCAAAGCACCTATCTCTACATGCGCGGCCACGATGTGGTGGAAGGCGTGGTGGGCCCGGTGCTGGAAAAGGTGTGTGAACAGTTGCGTAGGGAGCGCGAAAGGGAAATCCTGCAACTGGCCGAACACGACAAACAGATGCAGAACGAACTTGCGGGCTACCGCCATGCGGCCGCGCCCGTGGCGGAGATGCTGCGCAAGCAGATGGCCTACACGGGATGTCCGCGCTTCGCGCAGGTGCAGGACGATGCGCGGAGGCTACTCGCCGCCCTGGCGGAAGGGAAATCAGGTCAGGCTGCTGAGCAGGGCGCTGAGGTTGGCGGTGAAGAGGCGCACGGAAATGGCTAACAGGATGATGCCGAAGAACTTGCGGAGCAGGTAGATCGTGGACTTGGAGATGAGCCGTTCCACGCGCTCCGTGGCTTTCAGCACACAGTAGACAAAAATCATGTTGAGCAGCAGGCCGATGATGATGTTAATCTGGGCATACTCGGCACGGAGCGAGAGCAGCGTGGTAAAGGAGCCCGCACCCGCGATGAGGGGGAACACGACGGGGACGAGGGTGGCTTCCTTGATGGGTCCCTGGTTCTTGAAGATGACCACGTCGAGTATCATTTCCAGGGCCAAGAGGAAAATGACAAGCGAACCTGCCACTGCAAACGACTCGATGTCTACGTTGAAGAGGCGCAACATGACGTCGCCCGCGAAGAAGAAGCCGATGAGGAGGGAGGTGGAGATGAGCGTGGCCTTGAGCGCGTTCACGGGGCGCCCCTGCTGCTTGAGGTCAATGAAGATGGGGGTGGAGCCCAGCACGTCGATGACGGCGAAGAGCACGATGAAGGTGCTGGCAATCTGCAAGGCATTGAGGCGGGAGAGAAGATAGGTGATGTCCATGGGGAAAAGAATATGTTTTGCGGTTTTGGAAATCTTGCACGGCAGGCTGCGCGGGCAGCTATGGAGCGGCCGTCTTGAGCGCGCTGCGGGCCGCTTCGAGGATGGTGTCCACGCCGCGCTGGTAGTCTTCGTCGGTAATGTCCACTTTCAGGTCGGGGTCGATGCCCATTTCCGTACACTGCATCTCGCGGTCGTACATGGGGCAGGCGGAGAAGCGCAGGCTCCAGCCGCAGGGGAGTTCGGAAGAGAAAGGCATGCCCGCGCCGCCGCCCGTGCGGTCGCCGACTATCGTCACGCGGGGCAGTCCCTTCAGGTACATCACGAAACTGTTGGCTGCGCTGAAGGTGCGGCGGTTCGTCAGGACGGCCACGGGCTTCTGCCAGCGGAAACCCACGAAGGGCTCTATGCGGATGGGTTCGGGGGCCGAGAGGTCGTTGTGCCCCGCGCCCGTCTTGTGGGAAATGTAGCCGCCCACGGTTTCTTCGTTCACGAAGAGCGAGGCCAACTTCTCCGCCGCCGTGAGCAGTCCGCCGCCGTTGCTGCGCACATCAACGATGAGGGCATTGCAGCCGCCCAGCCGGCGCATCACCTCGTGGAGGTTTCCGTCGCCGAAGAGATACTCGAACGAGGCGCAGCGCACGTAGCCGATGTTGTCTTCGAGGATGCGGTATTTGAGCGAAGCGGCCACTTCGTAGTCCTGCGACTTGCCGAGCGTGGCCCTTTCGAGCGAGTCGCTGTAGTTCGCGGGAAAATCGTCGAACCAGGCCCCGTAGCGCGCCACGTCGTGGGGGGCATAGAGATTGACATGGCCGTCGCGGAGCTCGTAGGTCATTTCCGCGAGCACCTCGAAGAGCTGGCGGTCCGTCATCGCCTCGCTGATGCGGCGGGAATAGCTTTCGCGCACCGCGTTCCAGTCCAGCCCATACGCCTCGCGCTTGTAGCCGAAGAAGCAGTAGTGCTCGTCGAGGGTGCGCCAGAGGGCCTCGAAATTGCCGCGCCGCGTATCGTCCTCCACGTCCTGCGTGACACAGGAAGAGAAGGAGAGGGCGCAGAGGGCGCAGCAGAGGAGGAAGAAGACGGTATGTTTATGCAACACGCTCATAGTTTGAAACATCTAAAGGCATATCCCGCCACGAGGCAGTGGCGCCAGGCGTGGCGTTTCAGTCCGCCGAGCCGGCTCTGGCGAATGTCGCCCACGTAGCCGAACGTCCACCGGCTCCGCCCCACGGGGAGCGACACGGTAGCTTCGAGGCGTGCCGTGGGACAGTTGCCCGTCCAGGTCGGGTGTACGATGCCCGAGGTGTGGCCGAGGGAGAAAATCTCGTAGTACGACTGTCCGTATTCGGGCGAAAACTGCACGCCCGCCAGGTGGGCATCCACCTGAAAGCGCGCCCCGAACGGCTGTTTCCAAAGACTGAAGTCCCCTTCGGCCACGGCGGTGGCAAGGAGGGAAAGGCCGAGGCGACCCTGCGCGGGATTGTTGGAGCCGCGCGTGTTGTAGGTAAAGCCCGTGGACAGTTCGCCGAGTCCGCCCGCAGCCAGGCGCCAGCGTTCGGAGAGTGGGATTTGGTAGAGCCAGCCCGAGGTCACAGACAGTTCGCCGTCCCATTCCTTGCCGTCGTCGGTGGGCGACTGCACGTAGGCCGCATGTCCCAGCGTCTGCGTGAGTGCGCAAACCTTGCCCTTGCCCCATTTCACGGCCCGCTCGCGGCGATGGAGCAGCGTGAGGTCCGTCCCCGTGTACTCCAGCGGACTGAGGTAAGTGTCCAGCACGTTGGCCGCACCCGCGCCGAAGAGCCACGTGTGGCGGCTCACGCGCCAGGGTTCGGGCGCGTCGGTCTCCTGGGCCTGCAGCGGGAGGACCACTGCGAGCAGGAGCCATGCCGCGGCGAGGCGGCAGAAGCAGGCAAGGCTGGGGCTGCACATGGTTCCGATTATTTCTTTACGCCTTTATATATAAGCACGCCCACGACCACCACAGCGACAGCGAGGATGCCGTAACCGATTTCGTGGCTGTACGTTGTGGCCATTTGGTAGACGTCTTCGGGGGTTTTGAGGTCAGTGTAGCGGTAGATGAAGTAGCCCATGAGGGCGAGCACCGAGTTCCAGGCCCCGGCGCCGAGCGTCGTATAGAGCAGGAATTTGTCGATGCGCATGCCGGCGAGTCCCGCGGGGATGCTGATGAGCTGTCGCACGGCGGGTACGAGTCGTCCGAAGAAAGTGGAGGCAGCGCCATGTTCGCGGAAATACGCCTCTGCGTGTTCGACCTTGGCGCGGTCAATGAGACAGAGGTGTCCGAGTCGGCTGTCGGCGAAGCGGTAGACGATAGGTCGTCCGAGCCACTTGGCGAGATAGTAATTGATGAGTGCCCCGAAGTCGGCGCCGAGGGTAGCGAAGGCGACCACGAGGAAAATGTTCATACTGTCGTCCGCCATGGCTTTCCACGCGGCGGGGGGCACCACGACCTCGGAGGGGAAGGGCACGAAGGAGCTCTCAATGGCCATAAAAAGGGTGACCACCCAGTAGTTCAGGTTCTCTAAAACCCATCGAAAAAGTTCAGCTGTTTCCATATCTTGTAATTTGTGTGCAAAGATAGTGCAAGGTGAGAGCAATGAGAAGAAAAGCCTTGGATTTTCTTCTCATTGCCGATCCGCAGCCTATCATGGCGAAGCAAAGATAGTGCAAGGTGAGAGCAATGAGAAGAAAAGCCTTGGATTTTCTTCTCATTGCCGAGCCGCATGCGTGCAACGCAAGGGCTGAAAGCCCGACCTTTAGCCCCCAGCCCAGGCTGCAAGGCCTGGGTGGCGCATGGCTAATAAAATGAGCCCTAAAGGGGCGACACCCCTATTCAACCGCATAAAGCTGCCGCCCCTGCAGGGCTCATCGGATGTAGTCCCGGCCAACCCAGGCCTTGCAGCCTGGGCTATGCGCTGAAGGTCAGCCCTTCGGGCCTCCACGTTGAACG
>CAMGGA010000123.1 GCA_946055515.1 uncultured Bacteroidales bacterium | reverse complement strand
TAGCGGGAGAGTAGGTCGCCGCCATCTTTTTCCAGTCCCTTCTTCAGGCAAATGCCCGAGGGAGGGATTTTTTTGTCTCCCCGCGTCTTGTATGCTCTATGCTCCCCGACTTGCCAGGATTACTTGCTTCCCGGGATTGCCTTTATAGCCCTGAAAGTCTTCTTATTGAGAAAAAACACTTACTTTTGCCTTTCAATCTGCGAGGCGGGAGGAAGCAATGTGGCTTCCCCGGCTTTGCTTCACGAACGAATGGATCGTTATGGACAAGTATATTGTTTCAGCGCGAAAGTATCGCCCTGTTAATTTTGATAGCGTGGTTGGACAGCATGCCTTGACGGTCACGCTGAAGAACGCCATTGCTCAAGGCAAACTGGCCCATGCCTATCTCTTTTGCGGCCCCCGAGGTGTCGGCAAAACGACTTGTGCACGCATATTTGCCAAAACTATCAACTGCCTCTCGCCTACTGCCCAGGGCGATGCCTGTGAGCATTGTGAGAGCTGTGTGGCGTTCAATGAAAACAGGTCGTACAATATCCACGAGCTGGACGCCGCTTCCAACAACTCGGTGGAGGATATCCGCGAACTGATAGAGCAGGTGCAGATTCCCCCGCAGATAGGCAAGTATAAGGTCTTTATCATCGATGAGGTCCACATGCTCTCTACGGCGGCTTTCAATGCCTTCCTGAAGACACTCGAGGAACCGCCCGCACATGCCATCTTTGTGCTGGCCACTACGGAGAAGCACAAGATTTTGCCTACCATCCTGAGCCGTTGCCAGATTTATGACTTTGCGCGTATGTCTGTCAATGATACAGTGGCCCATTTGCAGTATGTGGCCGCCCAGGAGGGTTACACTTATGAGCCCGAGGCCCTGCACGTGATTGCGGAGAAGGCTGACGGTGGTATGCGTGATGCACTTTCGATATTCGACCAAGTGGCGAGCTTCTGTGAGGGTAACATTACCTTCCAAAAGGTGATTGAAGACCTCAACGTGCTCGACTATGACCATTATTTCAAGATCTCGGACGAACTCCTTGATGGCTTGATCCCGGAAGCCATGCTGCATCTCGACAATATATTGAGCAAGGGCTTCGAGGCCAACTATTTCATGGGTGGCCTGGCTTCGCACTTCCGCAACCTGTTGATGTGCCGTGACGAACGAACGCTTTCCCTGCTGGATGTGAGTGACCGCGTCAGGGAGCGCTATCGCGAACAGGCGCAGCGTTTTAAGCCGCAGCTCCTCTATCGGGCTTTGAAGCTTTGCAATGATTGTGACATCAACTACCGCACGGCACGTAACAAGCGCCTCTTGGTGGAACTCACTTTGATAGAGGTGTCGCAGGCATGCACGGGCGAGGATGACCCTTCCTGTGGGCGTGGCCCTATCAGACGACTCAAACCCCTCTTCCTGGCTGCTTCCGTTCAAGCCAACGGTGGCCAGCCCTCCTTGCTCCAGCAGACGAAAGTTGCCCCAGCGCAAAACAATACTGTCGCTGAGCCGGCTCCCCGCTTTGCCAGTGCCCCTTCTTCCGCATTGAATCAAGCCGAGGCTTCGCAGCAGGCGATTGAAACGCTTTCGCAGAAGTTGGCTCACTCGGAGCGCACCAACAATTTGCGCCACAAGACAACGGCCAAGACGCTTTCCATCCGTAATCTCCAGCAGCGCTCTGCTGCAGAAGCGCTGCCTGAGGCTTCGGCGCAGGCTTCTGCCTCACAGACGGTGCAGACGAACGCATCCTCTTCTCCGGCAGATACGCGCTTGGCCAGTCCGGTTACGCAGGACAGTCTGGTTTATTATTGGCATCGCTACGCCAATCAGCTGCCGCGCGAGGAAAGCGCTGTGGCGGGCAGAATGCGCAGCATGAAACCGCAACTTCACGATGACTTCGTTGTGGAGGTGAAAGTGGAGAATGCCTTGGTCGAAGGCTATATGCGCGATAAGCAGATTGACCTGATGAATTATCTCCGCACGAACTTGCGCAATGATTTCATCTCGCTGCGTTTTGAACTCATGCAGGAGGACAACGAGCAGCGTCCCGTAAGCCGCGTGGAGATGTTGGGCGATATGTTGAAGAACTATCCTGCCCTGGCCATGCTGCACAAGGAGCTTGACCTCGAACTGGCTTAAGGTTTCTGACTACAAAATTTAATTATTCAACAAAAGATATTTCTCAAAAGAATTATGGAACAAATGTCCCACAAGTACATAACCGTTGCATACGAGTTGTACGTAGACAATGAAAAAGGCATTCACGAGCTGGTAGAAAAGACTACCGAGGAACATCCCTTCCAGTTTATCAGCGGCATGGGCGTGGCGCTCGACAGCTTCGAGGAACGCATCGCACAGCTGGCTGAGGGCGAGGGCTTCGACTTCGTGCTGAATGTGGACGAGGCATACGGTCCCTACATGGAAGAGCACGTGCTCGAACTCGACAAGCAGATGTTTTGCGTGAACGACCACTTCGACAAGGAGATGGTTTATCCCGGTGCGGTGCTCCCCTTGGTCAACGCCGACGGCAACCGCTTCCAGGGTCTGGTGCTGGAAGTTAAGGAAAACGTGGTTGTCATTGACCTGAACCACCCCTTGGCTGGCAAGGATCTCCATTTCAAGGGAAAAGTAGTGACCTTGCGCGATGCTACGGATGAAGAAATCCAGGGACTCATCAACATGATGAGTGGCGAAGGTTGCGGCTGTGGCTGCGACGACTGCGGCGATGGCTGTGGCCACCACCATGGTGAAGGTGAAGGCTGCTGCGGCGGACATCACCACCATGGCGAGGGAGAAGGCTGCTGCGGCGGAGGCCACCACCACCATGGCGGAGGCGGTTGCTGCGGTCACCACGAAGCATAGGACAAAGACTACTAAACTAAAGCGCGTTATTCAATGAATACCTTTGGACAACTTTTCCGCCTTACCACCTTTGGTGAAAGCCACGGGCCGGGCATAGGCGGCGTGATAGACGGGATGCCGGCCGGCATAGAAGTGGATATGGATTTCCTGCAGGCTGAGCTGGATCGCCGCAAGCCCGGACAGAGCACGCTTACCACCTCCCGCAAGGAGTCGGACCGCGTGGAGCTGCTTTCTGGCGTATTTGAAGGGCGCACAACGGGGTGTCCCATAGGTTTCTTGGTGCGCAACGAAAACCAGCATTCTTCCGACTACGACAATTTGCGCCATGTGTTCCGCCCTTCCCATGCGGATTTCACGTACCAAACGAAATACGGTGTGCGTGACCACCGCGGCGGAGGGCGTACCTCAGCACGCGAAACGATAGCCCGCGTAGTGGGCGGCGCCTTTGCCAAGATGTACTTGAGGAAGCAGGGCATCAGCATTTGTGCCTACACCTCGCAAGTGGGGCCTATCGCTTTGGAAGGAAGCTACCGCGACTACGACTTGTCGCTCGTTGAGAGCAATCCCGTGCGTTGCCCCAATCCCGAAAAGGCCAAGGAAATGGCACAGCTCATTGCCGAAGTCAAGGCCGAGGGCGATACCATTGGCGGCATCATCAGCGGAGTGATTATGGGGTGTCCCGTAGGTCTGGGCGAACCTGTCTTTGGCAAGCTGCATGCCCGGCTAGGTGCGGCCATGCTCGGCATCAATGCCGTGAAAGGTTTTGAGTACGGTGAAGGCTTTGCCGGAGTGACAGCTCGCGGGAGTGAGCAGAACGACGTGTTCCTGCCGAAAGAAGGCGGAGGCGTCACGGTGCGCACCAACCACAGCGGAGGCATCCAAGGCGGGTTGAGCAATGGACAACCTATCTATTTCCGGGTTGCCTTTAAGCCTGTGGCCACGCTCCTGCGCGAGCAGGAAACGGTCGATGACCAAGGGAATGCAGTCGTGCTGAAGGCCCGCGGTCGCCACGATCCTTGCGTGCTTCCTCGTGCCGTACCCATCGTGGAAGCGATGGCCGCTATGGTCATAGCCGATGAATTTCTGCTCTATAGCATAGCTAAATGTTAAAAACTTGGGTTTTGTAAAGAAAACTTCGCAAAAGTTTGCTTTAATTTCGGCCTTGCTCTATATTTGCAGTACTTAGTTGTCGAGAGATAACGCTATCAAATAGTTTAGTTAAGTCTAGTTTAGTTTTTGTGTTGGTTAATGGAGGCCCGTAGAGACGGTCGCCTCCATTAATTTTTTTGTCAAGTTCACTTTATCCCACAATCCACCGGCTGCCGGGAAGCAGCGTAAGCAACTTGGTCGTGAGCGCGCAGCACACGAAGGTGAGCAACGCAATCGAAGGGATGGCAAGCCACACGGGCACCAGCGGTTCGGCTACGCTTTCCCCTATCAACAAAGGCGCGATGTTGCTGAGGAAAAACATGTGCATGAGGTACATGCCGAACGAGAGTTTCGACAGTTGTACGACGAGTTGCGGCGCGTTGCTGCCCTCGATGCAGCTGAAGAGGAGGAAGGCGCCGAAAGTGGCCAGCGCTACGTTGATGGTGCAGAATTCCCAGGACCATTCCAGCATGGGCGTTTCGATAAGCACGCCGAGCACTCCTGCATGCCAGAAAGACCAGCCCGTGAAGCCTGCTCCCAGCACCAGGCAGAGCAAGCCGATGCGGAGTTTCTTCCCCCTGTCCCATTGCAAGTGTTTGCGGATGTAGTGTGCCATCACGAGGTAGCCCAGGTAGCCCGAGCAATAG
>CAMGGA010000122.1 GCA_946055515.1 uncultured Bacteroidales bacterium | reverse complement strand
ACTTCTCCAAGAAGACTTACGAAGACGAACTCAGCAAGTTCAACCGCTTCCTGGCTCAGAACAAGGACATCGCTTCTATCGAAAAGAACGCTGCGAAGAACGGCTACACGCTGAACGAACTCCCGGGCTACACGCCCCTGCAGAACATCATCCCTGCTCGCATCGGCGGCAGCCAGGCCAAGGATTGCGCTCGCTGGATTTTCGACGAAGCTGAAGCTGGCCAAGTGTCTCGCCTCTACGAGTGCGGCCGTGCCAACGACCACCTGCTCGTAGCCTGCGTGACGGCCACGAACAAGAAAGGCTACCTCCCCTGGGACAACGCCGATGTAAAGGCTTTCCTCACCGCTGTGGTAAAACAGGAAAAGAAGGCTGAAAAGGCGCTCGCCATGGCCAAGAACGCAAAGACTACGGCTGACCTCCAGAAAGTGAAAGGCGCCATCATGGGCACGCTCACGGACCAGGCCCTCGCCGGATATCCCATGGTGACTGGCGTGAACACGCCCGAACCCAAACTCGCCGGTGCCATCGCCCAGACGGCAGTGGGCAAGTTCTCCAAGCTCGTCAAAGGCTCAGCCGCTGTTTACCTTGTGAAGGTGACGGGCCAGCAGGCTCCCACCGCCAAGTTTGACCAGGCCGCTGAAATGGCCCAAACTGCCCAGGCCATCGGACAGCGCGCTTACCAGTCGGTATTCAGCTACCTGCTGCTCCATGAATCCAAACTCGTTGACCACCGCTACCAGTTCTAACAGACGGTAGCAGCAGGCCCAACACCGCAGACCCGGACAGTGGCAACCTGACAGGGATATTCCCCATCGGGTTGCCACTGCTTTTTCACTCTTTTACAGAAGATGGAAAGACTATCCCCGCTTCCAAAAAATTTAACCATTCAAGCCTTTTTTTAAGCCGCTTAACCCCAACAAGCAACCGCCTAAGCTACGAGAGTGTAAATTCCGCTTTTTCGCATTGAAAAAGAGCGTACATTTGCAATGCAAAACCCCACCCAATGACAGCAAAGAAAGGATTAACAGCCATCATCGTTGACGACAGTCCCACAGCTGCCCAGACCCTGGCAGACGACTTGCGCGCTGCGCCTGAATTTGGGAATGTGCTCATCTTCAACAATTACGTGGAAGCCACGCTCCCACTGCTGGAGATTCAGCCCGACGTGTTGTTTCTCGACGTGGAAGTTCCGGGCAAGACGGGACTGGAGTTTCTCCAATCCATCCGCCCCCGCTTGAATTTCACCTTCAAGGTGGTCTTCTACACGGCCTACACCGACTACATGCTCGATGCCATACGCCACTCTGCCTTCGACTTTCTCCTGAAGCCCTACAAGCAGAGCGAGCTGCGCACCGTCATCGAACGCATTGTCGGCGCCCGACACGCTGTCTCGCACTTCCCGCAAGCGGAAGCCCTGCCAATGACCCACAAGCTGGCCATCCAAACGGTGAGCGAAATCCTCTTCATCAAGATGGAGCAGATACTGATGTTCAACTACAACAGTGAACAGCGCTCGTGGCAGCTCCTCTTGACGGACAAAACCTGCCATACGCTCAAGCGCGGCACTTCGGCTACGGACCTCCTGACGCTCCACCCCATCCTGGCACGCATCAGCAACACTTGCATCCTCAACCTGACGTATCTGACGGCTGTGGAAAACAATACCCAACGCTGCCGCCTCTCGGCTCCCTTCGACGGGATGGAAGTCATCGCCTCGCGACGGTACTTTGCCAAACTGAAAGAAAGATTTGAACTGCTCTAATTAGTTGCCTCACAGATATATTTGAGATTGAAAGGACTGAGAAAAGCATTCCAGCGCACCGCTCCCGGTGCCTTGCCCACATCATAGCAGCGTAGTCTCGTCCTTTTTTACTTTGAGGGCACGCTCCTTTTCCCCCTCAAACAAGAGCACTTTTTCCCAGGCTTCGGTCGATACTACACTTTTCGCTTTCAAGTTCCTATCCTTCGTGTGTAGTTTCACCGAAGCCTTTCTTGTATCTTCTTCCCTTCCCCGCGGCGGCACGCCCCCATGCGGCAGCTGCCCTGAAACAGAAACGACAAGTCCCCCCGCAGGAGTAGCTTGTCGTGATGCTGCATGACGGAATGTGATCTGCACACGGGAGCAAACGTGCAGGATGCTCCCCTGGCCCACTCCACAATCCTATACCTTGTACACGCAGGGCTTGCGCGGCTTGGCCGGACGCGGCTCGCCATCGGGAAATCCGACGCTGAGGTGGCCTATGCCTTCGTAGTCGCCTTCGATGCCGAGCGAACGGAGCCATTCCTGCCACTCGGGGGTGTCGAACTCTTCGCGGGCACGGTTGATCCAGCAGGTGCCGAGCCCGAGGGCATGGGCGGCCAGCATCATGTTGCCCATGACCAGTGTGCCGTCGTAGAGGTGGTTGCGGTTTTGCCGCTCAGCCAGCACGATGAGGTAGACGGGCGCGCCGTAGAAGGGGTCGGCATCGGGCTCTGCTCCCATGAAGCGTGCATTGTCGCGACGAAGGCGGGCCTGCACCTCAGGGTCAGTCACTTGGATGATGAGCCAAGGCTGCTGGCTCTTGCCCGAAGCGGCAAAGGTGCCGGCTTCGATGATGCGGTCGAGGAGTTCCTGCGGAACGGGCGTGGAAAGGTATTTGCGCACGCTGCGGCGGTTCAGCAGGTTGTCCAGCACCGCCTGTGCTTCTGAAGAGATTGTCATGAGTCCAAATGGGTATATCGGTTAAACGTATTTTGCCATGCGATTTCTTCCCGCTCAGGTGTCAAAGCATTTTCAAGCATTCTGCCCCCCAAGCGGGGCCGCACGTTTCTGCGAAACGGCACAGCGGGAAATAAAAACCCTCACAGCGAAGGGCTGTGAGGGAAACTCTTTGGGTGCTTAGTGGGATTCGAACCCACGACATTCAGAACCACAATCTGACGCTCTAACCAACTGAACTATAAGCACCATCTGTATGTCTTTCTTTTGGAAAGCGATGCAAAAGTAGGGCTTTTCTTCTTACGAACCAAATAAATCGTGAAGTTTTTTGAATTATTCGTGCAAAAAGTCCTTGTTTTGCTCAAAATCATCTCCCAAATCCTTGATTTGCCCAATAATTTCACGTGCTTGACGCTGTGTGCGCCGATAAGAGTAGACGCCGAGAGCGCCCCCAATCACAAGGCCCACAGCTGCCCCGCAGAGCATGCCCGTGCGCTGGCTTTCATTCGCCACGGTGCTCATGATTTCCCATACGAACCAGGCCATCCACACGAACAGGAAGGGAATGGAGAAACGCAACCAGCGGGCGTAGAAGAGCCGCAGGCGGGCGGTACGGCGGGCCACTTCGCAGAGCGGGGCCGAAGCTATCTCCTTGGCCCGCAGGCCGCGATGGGCATACCACGTGTAGTAAAGCGCCACGGCGATGAATACCACGGTGACGGCCGTGAAGAGTGGCGAAATGCCTACGGAGGTGAGGGCCCAATAGCAATAGGGGATGCTGATGAGGGAAAGCCCTCCCTTGAAGGCCGCTTCGCGCTGGAGCGAATGGACTTTCTGCTTCACCACATGGCGAATGAGGTTCTCGCTGATGATTTCCTGTTTATCGAGTTTTCCACGGAGCAACTCCATTTGCTGCTTCATTTCGTCGAGTCTATCCATGTTGCTGAGTGTTTTATGCTGTTTCCAATCGGTTTTCTTAGTCTTGCATTTTTTTCAGTTCCTCGCGAATGCGCACCAAGCGCACCGACACGTTTTTGGCCGAGATGCCTGTGATGGCCCCGATTTCGTCGTAGGGAAGCCCTTCGAGCCAGAGGAGCACGATGGCGCGGTCGAACGGTTTGAGCCGATGCACGCGTTTGTAAAGCATCTGTATCTGCCGCGAGTCGGCATCGTCGGCATCGTAGAGGTTGATGTCCATCTCGAGCGGCACAGTGGGCGTGCGTTTCTTCTTGCGGTCGGCCGAGATGCAGGTATTGAGCGTCACGCGGTAAATCCACGAGCTCAATTTGGCCTCTCCCCTGAAAGAATCGCAGCCGCGCCAGAGATTGATGAGCGTTTCCTGGAACAGGTCGTTCACTTCGTCCTGGTCTGAGGCGAACATGTGGCACACCGTGTAGATGGTACCTTTGTGTTCGCGCACCATGAGGGCAAATTCTTGCTCTGTCATATTTGTTTGTATCTGTTTGTCAATGAATAACCTTTAGACGCGGCACGCTGGGTATTTGCTACAGCCCAGAACAGTTTTTTGCAGCGAAACCTAAAAGAAAAGGCCTGCAAACGGTGCAAGCCTTTCTTGTTGGTGGTTTTCAGCCCAAAATGTGCTTCAGCGTGGTGAGCGCACACTCCACGGTGGGCACATCGGCTATCGTCATGCGGCGGTGACCGCCGGGTTCATCGAGCCGGCAGCGATGATAGGCCGTGGTGGCATATTCGATGAGGCGGCCGAAGGTGTTGCTGCTATAGAAGGCACTGTCGGGATTGCTGACGAAGTAGAGCATCATGCGGCGGTTCTTCAGCGTGAGACGTTCGGCTCCCGCCTTGCGGCCCAGTGCACGCAGCGGCACAATGCGCAGGAGTTCTTCTCCCTCGGGAGGCAACGGCCCGAAGCGGTCGAGCATCTGTTGGCGGAAGGCTGCAATCTGTTCGTCGGTGGTGAGGCTGTCCAGCTCGCGGTAGAGCATCATGCGCTCCGTGGCCCCGGGCACGTAGGTTTCGGGGAAAT
>CAMGGA010000121.1 GCA_946055515.1 uncultured Bacteroidales bacterium | reverse complement strand
AAATCAACACCACGCCGGGCATGACCGCCACGAGCTTCATTCCCCAGCAGGTGCGTGCCGCCGGCCTGCAAATCAAGGACGTGCTGAGCGACATCATTGAGGGCAAACTGTAGCCGCTCCCGCGCTACGGCGCCCGCCCTCGTGTCCGAAACCTCTTCATCCCCCTACGTCCAACCCCGCTCACAATCTATTCCCATGACTATCCACGATTTCGACGAAATACGGCCCTACGAGCCCGAAGAGCTTCCCGCAGCCATCGAGGCCCTCCTGGCCGACCCTGCCTTCTGTGCCATCGCCCAAAACTTCTTGCCGGGTGTGCCCTTGGAGGCCATCAAACAGAAAGCCCTGGCCTGCCGCAACTCGCTGGAGGTGCAGATTGCCTTTTTCCGCCCCCTCATCGTACAACTCCTGCAGCGTTGCAGCACGGGGTTCGAACTCGACGCGGCCACCCTGCCCGAAGCCGTGCGCGACGGCAGTTTTACCTTCGTCTCCAACCACCGCGACATCGTGCTCGACGCTGGACTGCTCGACGTGCTGCTCGTTGACAACGGTTTCCGCACCACGGTGGAGATTGCCATCGGCGACAACCTCCTTATCCACCCCTGGATCAAGACCCTCGTGCGCATCAACAAGTCGTTCATCGTGCAGCGCTCCCTCAGCGTGCGCGAACTCCTCGCTTCGAGCAAGCGCATGAGCGAGTATATGCACTTCGCCATCCAGGAGAAGCACGAGAGCATCTGGATTGCCCAGCGCGAAGGCCGCGCGAAGGACTCCAACGACCGCACCCAGGAGTCGGTGCTCAAAATGATGGCCCTCGGCGGAGAAGGTTCCGCGCTCGAACGGCTCAGACAGCTCAATATCGTGCCCCTCTCCATCTCCTACGAATACGACCCCTGTGACTTCCTCAAGGCCAAGGAGTTCCAGCAGAAGCGCGACAATCCCGATTTCAAGAAAAGCCGCGAGGACGACCTCGCCAATATGCAGACGGGTATCTTCGGCTTCAAGGGGCGCATCGCCTACCGCACGGCCGAGCCCATCAACACGTGGCTCGACAGCTTGGCCGAACTGCCCAAGGCGCAGCTCTTCACCGCTGTGGCCGAGCGCATGGACCGCGCCATCCACGCGGGCTACACGCTCTATCCCGGCAACTATGCCGCCCTCGACCTGCTCCAGGGCACGCACGACCACACCGACCACTACACGGCCGACGACCTCGCCCGCTTCGAGAAGTACCTGGGCGAACGCCTCGCCCTCATCGACCTGCCCGGCAAGGACGAAGCCTTCCTGCGCCAGTGTATGCTCACCATGTATGCCAACCCCGTAGTGAACCACCTCAAGGCCCTGCAATGAAGCGAAGTCCGGTCATTTCCCTGCTGCTCCTGCTCTTCGCCGCGGTGCTTCCCTGCCTGAACGCCTGCAGCGAAGACGATGCGCCTTGGCCCAACTATGCGCAGGCTTTGCTTGACCTCCCCACCGACCCTTCGGGGGTGGCCGAAAAGGCTGTGTTTGACAACGGCGACGAATGCGCGCTGGACCGGCCCATGACCGACCTGCGCCCCGATACGCTCTACCGCCTGCATGCGCTCTATGTCTACGACGGCGAGAAGGTACACATCGCCAGTTGTGCCCCCATCCTGTCCCTTCCCCTCAAGGCGTACAAGGCGGAAAGCGTGAAGACCGACCCGCTGGACGTGGTGGCGGTGTGGCAGACGGGACGCTACATCAACCTGCAACTCTCACTGAAGGGCACGGCGGGTGGCAAGCACGCCTTCGGCCACCACAAGCTGCGCCTGAAGGAGAACCCCGACGGCTCCCGCACGCAGGAAACGCTCCTCATCCACGATGCGGGCAACGACCCTGCCTACTATTCGCGCACGGTCTACCTTTCCCTGCCCGTGCAGCCCCTCCACGAGTGGCTCACCGCGGGGCGCGACACGCTCCGCCTCTCCGTCCGGACCGACGGGGGCGAAAGGCACTTCATGTTTCCGCTCTAAGCGGCCTGCCCCGAGACCAGCTCATTTCCATTCCCATTATACGTAATCATTCATGTTCCTCACCCCGAACGAGATCAAGGAGCAGACACGCCAGCTCTGGCAAACCTGCTTCGAACATTCCAACGTTTTCGTTAAGCCAAATGAGCAAAGCCAAACTTGTTTGAGCTTTGCCATGGCGAGAAAACGTCTGTTGAAAACGAACGACTACCTCGACATCTTCTTTGAAGACAAATATACCGACAAGAACAACCTGAACGTGCGCCGCGACGGTCAAGTGGTGGCCTCGCTGCAAAGTCTGCCCTACCGCTTTACGTTCTATGGCGCCGTACACCATGCCGCCCAGCTCGCGGGCCTGGCCGTACACCCTGACTTCCGCGGAAAGGGGTTTGCCACGAACCTCCTCCACCAGGCCCACCGCCGCCTCTTCGAACAGGGCGCTACGCTGAGCTTCCTCATTCCCCCGCAGGAGGAATTCCGCAGCTTCTTCGAGCGCGCCGAACACGGCCACTACTGGACCTCCGTGTACCGGCAGACGTTGCCGCTGGACGTGTCGCAGGATGGGGCGTTTGACAAAATCGAAGTGGTCCGCCCCGACGAGTGGCCCACGCAGTACTACGTGTTCTTCCACAACCTCACCGCGTCGCTCCCCTTCATGGTCCACCCCGCGGAACACGATTTCTTTGCCGCGCTCAGCCTGGCCGACCTGCAGGACGGCTACTTCCTGGTGGCCCGGAAGAAACAGCGCATCACGGGACTCTGCCTGGCCGTGAAGGAAACTGACGGAAAAGTCTACATCCGCACGCTCGCCATCACCGATACATCCACCCGTGCCGCCTTCGTCGAATACCTGCGGAAGGAGTGTGGCGTGGAACAAGTGTACCGCCGCTTCTGCCTGCCCGGCGGCAAGGAAGACGCCCGGCCCTATGCCATGGCACGCGTGGTCAATGTGCCCCGCTTCCTCCAGAGCATCGCGCGGCCCAATCCTGGCTTCCAGCTCCATATCGGTGTGGACGGTGACCTTGACATTCCCGAAAACAACGGGTGGTACATTGTGGAAAACGGACGCGTGGAACTCACCGACCAACGTCCCACCAGCATCGTCACCCCCGGCGGACTCGCTGCCATGTTCATGGCCGCCCAGCCCATGGTGATGGACCTCTTGCTCGACGAATAAATCCCGACGGAAAGTGTGCATCGAGGAGTGCGGCCGGTCTGCCTCCCCCTGCACACTTTGCGTTTTTCAAAGCCTATTCAGCCCATGAAGAATCTTATCCTTCTCAGTCTTTTCCTTGCCTTGCCGCTTGCGGGCCTTGCCCAAAGCGCCTTGGAACTGAAGCAGCAGTCGCTGTCTAAATGGAACATTGGCAGTGCCCACTACAGTGGCATCACGCACCTGGGCGAAAACCGCTACGCCCTGGTGAGCGACAAGGAACCCGCCGACGGGTTCTTCCTCTTCCGCATCGACCAGAATGCCGCCACGGGCGAAGTGACCAACGTCTACCTCGAGGGCTTCCGCGGCAACGCCAATCCCCGCGTCAATGCCGAGGGCATCAGTCTGCGCGACTGTGAGGGTATCGCATGGTTTGCCCCCGCTTCCACCCTCTTCATCAGCGGCGAAGGCGACCAGGAAATCCTCGAATACAGCCTGGACGGACAGCTCACGGGCCGCCGCCTCCAGGTGCCCGGGCAGTTCGCCCTCAACCGCATCGTGAAGAACTGCGGCTTTGAGGCCCTCACCTATTCTCCCGCCACCCACCTGTTCTGGACCACGACCGAAACCACGCTGCCCGACGACGGTCCCGCTGCAGGGCCCCGCCATCCCAGCATACTCAACCTGCTACGCCTCCAGGCCTTCGACGACCAGCTGCGGCCTGCTGGCCAGTATGCCTACCGCATGGCCTCGGGGCGCAAGGACGACTTCGGCGCCATCTACGTGCAGGGCGTGCCAGCACTCACGGCGCTGCCCGACGGCCGCCTGCTCGTGCTCGAGCGCGAGGCCAACATCACGGCGGGCGGGCTGAGCAGTACGGTGGAGTGCAAACTCTTCCTCGTGAATCCCACAGAAGGCCACCGCATCGACTCCTCGGTGAACCTCCAAACCCTCGACCCGAACCATTTCCTCGTGAAGCGGCTCCTGGCCTCCTGGAAAACCGCGGCACAACCCCTGCGCCTCAATTTTGCCAACTACGAGGGCATGTGTCTCGGACGCACGCTGCCCGATGGCCGACAGACCCTCCTGCTCATCAACGACTCACAGGGCGGATACCACAAAGGACCTTTCCATCTGAAAGACTACATCAAGGTCATCCTGCTTGGAGAGTGAGGCGGGCAGCTGTTTGACGCACTGATTTTTAGCACATATCTCCCGAAGCGTGTGCTATAAGGGTATGGTCTGCTACTTCAAGACTACAAACATTGTACTTATTACAAAATAGTTAAAAATAAACTCCCAAATAGTTGCAAGGTTTGCGGCTAAGTCCTACCTTTGCCCTTGCAAACACAAACAAACGACTGAGCTTTTCACTATGAGATAAGCGTTTACCCCGAACAGTCTAAGTGAGCCCGAGGCCAAGCGATTGCGGCCTGACCCCAAGCAGCCGTTTTCGTTCCGGTTTTTTCTGAGGGCTTTCATCTCAAACAGCAAATAATTTATTCACTCCTCTAATCCTTAGACCAATGAACTTTATTGAAGGACCCTGGAACGAACAAATCAATGTG